>WFPT01000062.1 GCA_015487365.1 Aquificaceae bacterium | reverse complement strand
GGAAGATGGAGGGTATGGGGGAAGGTGATGCCTTAGTTTTAGCTTTAATTGGAAGCTACAAGGGTGTTTGGGGTATTTACTTTTCCTTACTCTTTGGTTCAATACTTGGTCTCATCTTCTCCCTAAGGCTCCTCTTAAAGGGTAAGAGTGTTAGCTTCGCCATACCCTTTGTGCCCTTCCTCTCAGCAGGCCTCTTCCTTTACGAAGTTTTGACAGAGTTTTAACATTTTCAAAGTTGAGGAAGTGCCCTAAAATCAAGGCTCTGGGCGAGTTTTAACAATTTTAACATTACCCTTATTATTAATAAGAAGAAAATTATTTATAAAAAAATAAAAATAATAAGGCGTGTCAAAATTGTTAAAATTTTTAAGGTAATGGAAGCCTTCCTGATAAGTGGCACAGATACGGGGGTAGGCAAGACCTACTTTTGTGAGAGTTTGGCAAAGCTTTTAAAGGGGAAGGGGGTGAAGGTTGGATACTTTAAGCCTATTGAAACTGGGGTTAAGGAAATCCCAGAAGACGGGAGTAGGGTTTGTAGGATAACGGGTCAGGAATTAAAGGAGGCAATCCTATACACCTTTAAGAGTCCTTTGGCCCCCTACACCGCATCCTTAGAAGAGGGCGTTCATATAGACTTAGCTCTGATAAGGGATAGGTTTTTCCAGTTAAAGGAAAAGTATGAAGTTCTCTTGGTGGAAGGGGCGGGCGGAATTGCGGTCCCCATAACCCACAGCTACGATTATATGGCCTTGGCAAAGGATTTGGGGCTTCCCGTAATTGTAGTTGCAAGGGCTGGCCTTGGAACCATAAACCACACCTTCTTAACTTGGTATTACTTAAAGCAAAACGGTGTAAAGGTAAAACTTATAGTCCTAAACCGCTACAAAGGTTTGGACCTTTCGGAAAAGACTAACCCCTTTGTAATAACCCAACTAACAAAAACTTACACCTATAAACTTTACGAGGGAAGGGACTTAGACGAAAGCATCCTTCCAATCCTCAACTTAAAAGTTTAATGTGCTATAATATTTTTTTGTGAAGGTAAGGAGCTCGGTAAAGAGGATTTGTAAGGATTGTAAGGTGATAAGGAGGAAGGGTAGGGTTATGGTAATTTGCAAAAATCCAAAGCACAAGCAGAGGCAGGGGAGGTAAAGTATGGCAAGGATAGCTGGGGTTGACCTTCCGCCCAACAAGAGGTTAGAAATAGCCCTGACCTACATATACGGTATAGGTAAGACCAGGGCCTTAAAAATCTGCGAGGGGACGGGCATAGACCCAAAAAAGAGGGTGGGGGAGCTGAGCGCGGAGGAAATAAATAGAATTAGGAAGTTCATAGACGAGCACTACAAGGTGGAAGGGGATTTAAGGAGGGAGGTGCAACTGAACATAAAAAAGTTAAGGGACATGGGTTGTTACAGGGGTATAAGGCACGCAAAGGGCTTACCCGTAAGGGGCCAATCCACCAGAAGGAATGCCAAAACCAGGAAGAAGAGGAGGAAGTAGGTATGGTGGAAACCAAATACGTTCCGAGGCTTTACAAAAAGTATAAGGAGGAGGTGGTTCCTAAGCTCATAAAGAGGTTTAACTACAAGAACCCTATGGAGGTCCCAAGGATTATAAAGATAGTGGTCAATATGGGAGTGGGAGAGGCGGTTCAGGACATAAAGCACTTGGAGAGGGCGGAAGAGGACCTAAAACTCATAACGGGTCAAAAGCCCCTCATAAGGAGGGCGAAAAAGTCAGAGGCAGGTTTTAAATTGAGGAAGGGTATGCCTGTTGGCCTTAAAGTTACTTTAAGGAAGGAGAGGATGTGGGACTTTTTGGATAAGGTAATATCCGTTGCACTACCCAGGGTTAAGGACTTTAAGGGTTTAAACCCAAACTCCTTTGACGGAAGGGGAAATTATGCCTTTGGAATATCCGAGCAGATAGTCTTTCCAGAGATTGATTACGATAAGGTGGATAGAATAAGGGGGATGGACATATGCATACACACCTCCGCGGAAACGGACGAGGAGGCCCTTTACCTACTCTCTTACTTAGGGCTACCCATAAGGGGGGTATGAAGTATGGCTAGGAGGGCTAAGTACGTAAAGGACATTAAGTATTATCCAAAGTGGAGGGTGAGGAAACACAACCGCTGTCCCATCTGTGGTAGGCCGAGGGGCTTTATAAGGTTCTTTGGAATGTGCAGGCTCTGTTTTAGGGAGCACGCTTTAAGGGGAGACCTACCCGGTGTAAGGAAGTCCAGCTGGTAGGGGGATGAATATGAAGGACTTTAAAATAACACCTCAAAACTCTTACTACGGGACGGGAAGGAGGAAGGAGGCGGTAGCGAGGGTGTTCCTGGTCAAGGACGTCAATAAGCTGTTGGTAAAGAGTAAAAGGAGTGGGAAGCTCCTTGATTTAAAGGATTACTTTGAAAGGGAAAACTTAGTTTCTATTGCCCTCCAACCCTTAAAGGTTACGGGGCTTGAAGGGAAGTTTGGACTGTATGCTACCGTTGAAGGGGGAGGTAAGAGTGCTCAGGCTCAGGCCATAAAGTATGGAATAGCAAAGGCCCTCCTTTCTTACAGCCCCGATTTAAGGCCCCAACTAAAAAAGGCGGGATTACTTACCAGCGATGCCAGAAAGAAGGAGAGGAAAAAGTACGGCCAAAAGGGTGCAAGAGCGGGTTATAGGTGGAGCAAGCGTTAATAGAGAAGAAGGAAGAGTTAGGGGGAGGCCTTTACCTTGTAAGGTTAAAGGTAAAAGGTTTTTATTACAAAAGGGGCCAGTTCTTCTTAGTTCAGCCCTTTAAAGAATCAAGGCCCTTGGCCCTGTTCCCTACCGAAGTTAAAGGAAACCGGATAGACTTTATTTTAAGTCCAAAGGACAGACCTTCCTTGGAGTTAATAGAGCTTTTAAGAGAGGGTGAAAGTCCCCACTTTTTTGGGGGTGGATACGGCAAGCCCTTGGAAATTAACGGAAGGGAAAAGACTCTACTCGTAGGTGAAGGGGAAGGACTTTACCTGTTAAAGGAAGTTTCAAAGGGCCTAAAAGACTTTAAAATCCTAAACTTTGAGGGGGAATTACCTGAGGACTTAAAAAAATTTTCAACCCTGATAAGCGCCACCTCCAACAAGATTGCCAAAGAAATTTCCAAAATTTGCTCAAAGGAAGGGATTAAGTTCATTCACTTGGTCAGAGTCCCCATACTGGACGCAGAGGGCCTCTGCCTAACTTGCAGGTTTAAAGTTAAAAACTCCTACCGCTTGGCCTGCGTAGAGGGTCCTTGGTTTGAAGATGAAGGCATAGACTGGGACTACTTAATCTTAAAGGAGGAAGAGTGGAAAAAGGAGCAGGAAAGAGAAAAGGAAGAGTTTTTAAAGGTCCTACCTAAGCTTTTGAGGAGAAAAAAGTAATGGGTTTTGCGGTTTTGGTTTCGGGAAGGGGGACCAACCTCCAAGCCCTAATAGATGCGGTAAAGGAAGGGAAAATAAAGGAGGAAATCTCCTTGGTAATATCTGACAACCCAAAGGCCTACGCCCTAAGGAGGTGTGAGGAAAACCAAATACCTTATGAGGTAATCCCCAGGGAAAAGTTTAAAACCAGGGAAGAGTTTGAAGGGGAATTGGTAAAGGCCTTGAAGGGGGTTAAGCTGGTAGTCCTTGCGGGCTTTATGAGGATTTTAGGCAAAACCTTCTTAAAAGAATTTTACGGGAAAGCCATAAACATTCATCCCTCCCTCCTTCCCTCCTTTAAGGGTCTAAGGGCTCAAAGGAGGGCCCTAAGCTACGGGGTAAAGTATTCAGGTTGCTCGGTGCATTTTGTAGATGAGAGTGTAGATGGGGGTCCCATAATAATTCAGGCGGTAGTCCCCCTCCTTCCCAACGACGACGAAGAAACTTTAGAAAAAAGGATACTCCAATACGAGCACAGGATTTTACCCCAAAGTGTAAAGTGGTTCTTAGAGGGTAGGGTAAAACTTTTTGGTAGGAAAGTTTTGGTAGAGGGTGCAAAGTATGGGACTTATCCCACCAACCCAAAGCTGGAAGACTTTTAGTAAAATAATATTAAAAAGTGGAAGACTTCCTTAGAAGGTATAGGTTCTTCCTCCTGCCCATACTGATAGGTTTTCTGGTGGGTATCTTTGCCATAATCTTTTACAAGGCCTTAGAGCTTATAACCGAGCTGGTCTTAGTAAGTTGGGTAGGATACAGGCAACCTCTACCCGCAGGGGAGGGAGGTTACTCCTCTTACACCCCATTTCCAGAAAGGTTTTACCTTTTACCCCTTACGGTTGCCTTGGGGGGACTGATTTCTGGAATACTCTCTTACTTCTTTGCCCCCGAATCCGCGGGCATAGGAACGGACTCCGCAATAAGGGCATACCATAGAGGCACTAACCTTTCCATAAAGTCCTCCATAGTAAAGCTTATAACTTCCGCTGTAACCATTGGAACCGGTGGGGTTTCGGGAAGGGAAGGACCCATAGCCCTAATAGGTGCGGGTATAGGTTCTTCCTTGGCAAACCTCTTTAAACTATCTAAAAAGGAAAAAAGAATTGCAATAGCGGTTGGACTTGGCTCTGGAATATCAGCCATATTTAAGGCCCCCCTTGCGGGAGCCATAATAAGTGCGGAGGTCTTCTTCAGGAAGGACTTTGAAATGGAAGCCCTAATACCCAGCTTCATAGCTTCCGTTACCTCCTACGTTGTCTTTTCCCTCTTTGTGGGCTTTCAACCCATTTTCTCGGTGGAAGTCCCAAGGTATATAAATTTAAGGCCAAAGGCCTTACTATTTTACGCGGGTTTAGGATTACTCTGTGCCCTATTTTCAAGGATTTACGTTGGACTCTATTACAAGGTGGAAGAGTTCTTTGAAAACTTAAAGGTCTATAAATTTTTAAAGCCAGCGGTTGGAGGTTTCTTTGCGGGTCTGTTGGGGGCTATAATTCCAATAGCTATTGGAAACGGATACGGCTGGATACAGCTCTTTATAGACCAAAGGTTAAACAACCCCCTTTTGGCCCTTTTAGGAGCCTTGGCGGTTATGGTAGGGGTTTCCCTTACGATAGGCTCGGGTGGCTCTGGGGGTGTTTTTGGGCCTTCCGTTATGATTGGTGGGCTTTTGGGCGCCTTTTACTCCCTCTCCTTAAATCAATTTCTCGGTTTAGACCTTCACACCCCCTCCTTTATAGTAGTTGGAATGGTTTCCCTCTTTGCGGGCTCAGCCAGCGCTCCCCTTTCAACTTTAATACTCATAGCGGAGATGACGGGGGGTTATGAACTACTTGTTCCTGCCATGATATCCGTCTTCACAACCCACTTTTTAAGTGGTGAAAGGAGCATATTCAAGTCTCAGGTTAAAAACCGCTTAGAATCTCCCGCTTATGAGGATGAGTTAGGCCTTTACTTCTTAGAGCATTTAAAGGTAAAAGAGCACATGAGTAAGGAGCCAATATCCGTCCCCCAATCCCTCAGCTTAGAGGAAGCCCATAGGGTTATGACGGAAAACCTAATAGGTGGAATACCG
>WFPT01000061.1 GCA_015487365.1 Aquificaceae bacterium | reverse complement strand
GTGTAAGGTTTTAAGGAAACCAACTTAAAGCCCTTTTTAAGGAGCATCTTTATTTCCCCTTCTTCAAAGCCTCCCTCGGGACCTACGACGATGGAATAACTCTTTACCTTCCTTACCTTACCTAAGGTTATAGAGTTTTTACTCTTGTGCAAAACCAAGTTTTCCTCAGAGTCTGGCTCTAACTCTTCAAGGTCTATTAAGTCCCCTAAGAGGGGAGGGGAGTCCGCCCTTGCGGTTTTACACTCTTGCCTTAAAATTCTCCTCCACCTATCAAACTTTTTAACTATGGCTTCTTTATTCCTTAAACTCCTTTTAGAAAGGGTAGGAACTACCTTATAAATTCCAACGGAGGGGGAAAGTTTTAATAGCTCCTCCATCCTCCTTAGCTCTATTGGAACGCACTGGTATAAAGTTATAAGAACTTCCCTTTCTAATTCCATAGGCTCTTCTACCTTTAAGAGGGCCTTACCTTTAAAAAAACCTTCAAAGGTGCAGAGGAACCTCCTACCCTCACTTATTACTATAACCCTCTCCCCTTTTTTAACCCTCCTTACCCTTAGGTGTTTTAGCTCGTCCCCTTCTAAGACGGCCCTGTTTGAAGAAACTCTGCCAAAGAAGGCGAGCATATATTATAATGTTAAAGGAAAGATGGCTGAAATAATAGTTGCAAAGAGTGCGGGCTTTTGCTTTGGGGTAAGGAGAGCCATAAAAATTTTAGAGGAGCTAACCCAAAGGGAAAGTTGCGTATATACCTTGGGTCCCATAATACACAACCCTCAGGAGGTTGAAAGGCTCAAAGGTTTAGGGGTAAAGACCTTAAACGGACATAGGCCAAGGGAAGGAACCATAGTTATAAGGACCCACGGCATACCTCCAAGGGAAGAGAGGAAGATTAAAGCCTTTGGCCTTAAAGTGGTAGATGCCACCTGCCCTTACGTTAAAGCGGTCCATGAGGCGGTAGTGAGTCTGTCCAAGGAGGGGTATTTTGTCGTAATAGTTGGGGAGAGGAACCATCCGGAGGTTATAGGAACCTTAGGTTATCTGGAAGAGGTGGGAGGAAGGGGAAAGGTGGTTGAAGACCTAAAAGACCTAAAAGAGGTCTTTAAAGAGGAGAGGGTCGGGGTGGTAGCCCAGACCACCCAGAGGGAGGAGCTCTTTAAGGAGGTGGTGGGTGAGCTCTCCCTTTGGGTGAAGGAGCTAAAAGTTATAAACACCATATGTAATGCAACCTCAACCAGGCAGGAAGAGGTAAAGGAAATTGCCCCAAAGGTTGACGTTATGCTCATAGTGGGTGGGAGGAACAGCGGAAACACCACAAGACTCTACCAGATAGCTAAGTCCCTAAACCCAAACTCCTACCACGTTGAAACCCAAGGGGAGCTAAAAAGGGAGTGGTTTTCAGGGGCAAGGAGAGTTGGAATAACCGCGGGGGCCTCAACACCCGACTGGATAATAGAGGGTGTGATAAAGAGGGTTAGGGAGTTATGCTCCTAACTTTACTCTTACTCCTTTCCCTCACCTTCGGAGTTGAAGAGGTTGAAAAACTCTTAGTCAGGGAAATTTTAAAGGAGATACCCCTAAAAAAGGCGATAGTCTATGGAAAGGGGAAGAAGGAGCTAATAGTCTTTGTAAATCCAGACTGTCCCCACTGTAGGGCTGAGTGGAAAAAACTTAGGAAGCATAAGAAGGAGCTAAAAATTTACGCCTTCGTTCTTCCCTTTAAGAGGTGGGGGGAGAAGAACTTAAAGAAGGCATACCTGATAGTTTGCTCCAAAGACAAGGCTAAGAAGTTGGATGAAGTTTTGATGGGCCTTTACGATAACAGGAGCTTTAAGGTTAGAAGGTGTCCCCTGTTAAAGGAGCACATAGAGGTGGCAAAGAAAGTGGGAGTGGATGGAGTTCCCTTCAACATCCTACCCAAGGAGCTCGTTATAATAAGGGGAAACAGTAAAAGGCTCTTTAAAATATTAAGGATAAAAGAGTGAGTATGGTGGAAACTTCCACGAAGGAAAGGATACTCCTTGCGGGTAAGGACGTAATCTTTGAGAGGGGATACCACGGTGCAACCATATCTGAAATAATGAAAAGGGCAAAACTGGGTTATGGGACCTTCTACCTTTACTTTAAGACCAAGGAGGACCTCTTCTTAGAGCTCATAAGGATGACGGGTAGGAAGTTGGAGGAGGAGCTGGAAGAGGCCATAGAGCTGGCGAAGGTGGGTAAGTTTGAGGAGGCAAAGGAAAAGTTCTTCATAGAAGCCTTTAAAAGCTTTATGGAGCACAAAAAACTTATGAAGGCTCTGTTTTACGAAGCTATGTGTATGGACGAAAGGTTTAGGCAAATCCACAGGGAAAAGCTAAACTATATGCTTGAAAAAACCTACGAGATTTTAAAAATCTTGGGTTATGAAAACGCAAAGAGCTTAAAGTTTATCCTATTTGGGACCGCAAAGCTTCTCATGGACCTATACATCCTTGAAAACCTAAACCCCCTGGAAGTTTGGAGGGAAGTCCTTAGAGAGCTAAAAATTCTTTAAAATTTTCCTTATGAAGGTTAGCACCCAGACCAAGCTCCTCGGAGTGGTGGGAAACCCCGTAAGGCACTCCCTTTCACCCCTGTTCCAAAACTACATGCTCAGGAAGCTAAAAATAAACGCCCTTTACCTTTCCTTTGAAGTTCCAAAGGACAGCTTTGAGCTGTTTATGAAGGTTTCCACCTTTCACCCCTACCTGGGCTTTAACATAACCCTACCCTTTAAGGAGAGGGCCTTAGGTATTTGCTCAAAAATATCTTCGGACGCAAAGAAGATAGGGGCGGTGAATACGGTAAAGGTGGAAGATGGAAAAATCTTAGGCTTTAACACGGACTGGCTCGGTTTTAGGGATAGTTTAAAGGAGGTGGTTGGAGACTTAAAGAACAAGTGGGTCCTGGTTTTAGGAGCTGGTGGGGCTTCAAGGGCTGTCCTTTACGCCCTAAGCTTAGAGGGGGCAAAGATTTACCTGTGGAACAGAACCTTGGAGAAGGCCCAAGAATTGGCCAAACGTTTTAGGGCGACCACCTTAGAAAGCTTGGACAAAAGCGTAGGAGACTTTGACGTAATAGTAAATACAACCTCCGTAGGTCTGAGGGAGGATGACCCTCCCCTCTTTAACTACGAGCTTATAAGGTCCGAGCAGGTAATTTACGACCTCATCTACTACCAGACCCCCCTCTTGAAGGTTGCAAGAAGGAAGGGGGCAAAAACCGTAAGTGGCTTAAAGATGTTAGTCTATCAGGGGGTTGAGAGTTTTAAGATATGGTTTGGCAAAGGTATAAGTAAAGAAAAGATTTATAGGTATTTAAGGAGGGCCTTAAAATATTAGTCAGATGAAGATTTTACTGGTAAATACGCAAAGGTATTGGAGGGGTGGTGAGAGGCAAACCTACCTCCTGGCAAAGGGCCTAAAAAACTTAGGCGTTGGCGTTTCCGTTTTAACCTTTAAAAATTCACCCCTCCAAAGGAAACTGTCAGAGGAAGGTATAAAAAACTTTGGGGTTTCAAGCCCTCTCCAAGCCTTAAAGTTTTTAAGGGAAAGTTCAGAGGAATTTAAGCTCCTACATACCCATAACGCAAAGGACCAGGACCTTTTAATTTTAACAAAGCCCTTACATAAAAAACCGGTAGTCTATACCCGCTCCTGCCACGTAGCTCCACGCTCCCTACTTTCCAAGTTAAAGTATAAAAAAACCGATAGGGTAATAGCCATATCCGACTACGTTAAAAATCTACTAAGCTCCTCTATAAGGGGATTGAGGGTTTTGGTGATAAGGGATGGGGTAGAAGAGTTAAGGCTAAATAGAAAGAGGGCTGAGGAGCTTTTAAACTCCTTAAATTTAAAAGGTAAAAAAGTGGTGGGGATAACTTCCGCCTTCGTTCCCCACAAGGACCCAATAACCTGTGTAGAAACCGCCTACGAGCTGTCTAAGCTGAGGAAGGACTTTACATTTTTGCACTTTGGGGATGGCCCCTTAAAGGAGAAAATAGAAAGATTAATTTTTGAAAAAAAGTTGCAAAATTATTATAAAATAATGGGATTTTATGAAAAAGTTGAGGATT
>WFPT01000060.1 GCA_015487365.1 Aquificaceae bacterium | reverse complement strand
GGTTAGGAGGATATACGATGGGAAGGTGGTTGTAGGTTTTGCGGGCTCGGTAGTTGATAGCATAGCCCTTTTGGACAGGTTGGAGGAAAAGCTCAGGAAGTTTGGAGGGAATTTATTAAGGTCCTGCGTTGAGCTTTCAAAGGATTGGAGGACGGACAGGTATTTGAGGAGGTTGGAGGCCTTCTTAATAGCAACGGATGGAGAGAGTATGTTTTTACTCTCTGGTAGTGGAGACCTGATAGAGCCGGATGAGCCAGTTTTGGCGATAGGTTCTGGGGGAGACTATGCAAGGGCCTGTGCTTTGGCCCTCTTAAAACATACCAAGCTTTCTGCAAGGGAAATAGTCTTAGAATCCCTAAAGGTTGCTTCAAAGATATGTATTTATACCAACGATAACTTTACGGTGGAGGAGATTTAAAGTTATAATATTAGCCTATGGCAAAGGTTAAGATGAAAAGCAACAGGTCCGCGAGGAAGAGGTTTAAGATTACCGCAAAGGGTAAGGTAAAGAGGTGGAGGGGAGGAGGAGCGCACTACAACACCAAAAAGGATAAAAGGAGGAAGAGACACCTAAAAAGGCACACTTACGTAAATAAGTCCTGGGAAGATAAGGTAAAGGGACTTTTAAAACAATGGTAGTGGTCTTCTTGGGACCCCCAGGGGTTGGGAAGGGGACCCACGCTAAATTCTTGGAGGAAAATTACGGTTTCTTCGTAATAGCTACGGGTGACCTCCTTAGGTCCGCGGTGGAAAGGAAGACCCCCTTGGGTTTGGAAGCAAAGGCCTATATGGAAAGGGGTGAGCTCGTCCCCGACTACATTACCGTAGGACTTATAAGGGAGGTATTTCCAAAGGACGGGAAAAGGGTAATCTTGGACGGCTTCCCCAGGAATGAAACCCAGGCAAAGGCCTTGGACGAGCTTTTAAGGGAGATGAAGAGGAAGCTGGACAAGGTTTTGTTTTTTGATGCAAGGGACCAGGTGATAATAGAAAGACTAACGGGTAGGCTCCTTTGTCCCTCCTGTGGGGCGGTCTATCACAAAACCTTTAAAAAACCTAAGGAGGACGAGCTCTGCGACCGCTGTAAGGTAAAACTCGTAAGGCGTGAGGACGACAGGGAGGAGGTAATAAAAAACAGGCTTAGGGTTTATAGGGAAAGGACCAAGCCCTTGATTGAACTTTACAGGAGCAGGGGGATACTAAGGATCATAGACGCAAACCCACCCATAGAGGAAGTAAGGAAGGAGCTCCTTAAAGTCCTCTTCGGTTAAACCTTAAAGATTTGCAAAGGGACCTCCGAAAGGGGGTTACCCACCCCCCCTTCCACCACCACCATATTTTCCAGCCTTATACCAAACTTTGACGGTAGGTATATACCGGGCTCAATGGTAAATACCATACCCTCCTCTATCTTAGTCTTTTCCTTGAAGAAGACCCTCGGTGGCTCGTGAATTTCAACCCCTATGCCGTGTCCCGTTGCGTGGGTGAAGAACTTCCCAAAACCCTTACTCCTTATGTATTCCCTTGCCCTCCTGTCTATTTCCCCCACGCTAACCCCAACCTTTACACCTTCAAGGGCAAAGAGGTGCGCATCCCTTACTATGTTAAAGACCTTCTCGTATAAACTGCTTGGTCTCCCAAGGTGTATAACCCTGGTAAAGTCGGTGCAGTAACCCTTCCAAATAAGCCCCATATCTACGAGAAGGTTTCCCCTACCTATTTTTTGGTCGGAGGTCTTCCAGTGGGGAATTGCGGAGTTTTTACCAAAGGCAACTATCGTTGGAAAGCTTTCCCCCTCACTATTTAAATCAAAAAACCTCTTTACCACAAAGGCCCTAACCTCCCTTTCCGTCCTAAATTTGTCCAAGTTTTCCAAGAGCTCGTAAAAGACCTTATCAAGTCTCTTTACCCCCTCCCTTAAAATTTCTATTTCCTTTTTGCTCTTAACCATCCTCTTACCCCTTAGTATGTCCCTAATGGGCTTTAACTTTACACCCAATTTCTTTAAGGAGTTAAAGAGGGAAAGACTTATTGAGCTTTCAACCTCTAACATTTCAACCCCCTCTTCCCTAATAATTTCTTTTAAGCTCCTTATGAGGCTTGACCTTATTAAAATTACTTTAAAGCCCTTTAGATTTTTAGCACTCTCATAATACCTTGCGTCGGTAAAAAAATACCTTTTACCGTCCAAAAGGACTATGAAGGCGTTAGTAGAGGAAAAGCCACTTAGGTAAAAAACGTTTGCCCTTGAAGTTATAAGCTTAGCCCTTCTCAACCTTTTTCCTCCTCTCCTTATAAACCTCCTTCCTTGCCTCCCTTATAATTTTTCTATATTTATAATAAACGGAGGGAACTTTTATAGGCAGTTTGTAATACCTTTCAAGGAGTAGCATAATCTCCTCCGTGGTTAGATACTT
>WFPT01000059.1 GCA_015487365.1 Aquificaceae bacterium | reverse complement strand
AGAGGATAAGGGAGGAGCTTGAAAGGGAAAAGGAGGAGTTAAAAAAGAGGGTAGGGGAATTGGCCCGTTTAATCGTCAATAAAATAGTGGGGGAAGTGGTATGAGCGAGGAAAAGAGGCATGTGTTGGAGCTCCTTTGGAAGGGCTTTAACATAATCCTCTTTTTAGGTCTAGTCTGGTTCTTTTCAAGGAACTACTTAAAGGAGGCCTTTAACAACTTTTACGATTCCCTCCTAAGGGACTTAAAGGGGTCGGAGGAGGAGGAGTTAAAGGCAAGGAGGGAGTTGGAGGAGGCAAAGAGGCAACTGCAAGAGGCAAAGGAAAAGTATAAGGAATCCGTAAGGTTTGCCCAAGAGTTTAAGGAAATGGAGCTGAGGAGGGCCAAGGAGGAGGCGGAGGAGGTGGCAAAGAGGTTGGAGGAAAGGACCAAGGAGGTGGTAAAAGTTGAACTCAGGAGGGCCAAAGAGGAGCTGAGAAGGTTTGGCTTGGAGCTTGCCTTAGAAGAAGCCAAGAGAAAGTTAAAGGAAGAGTTTAGTAAGGAGGAGGTCCAGAGGAAGTTCGTGGAGAGGAAGTTAGAGAGCCTAAACTGATTATGGAGGAGAAGTTAAGGAGTTATTACAAAGAGGTTAGCTTAGAGGAGCTGGAAAAAGCTTTTAAGGAAAGGTTAAGGAAGGTGGGACCTACCATGGAACACCTCAGGGAAACCATCCTTAAACTAAAAATCTTCCTCCTCATCTTAAAGGAAGGGGAAGCACCCGAGGAGGTTAAAAGGGACCTAACCTCCGCAATCTTATACTTTTGCAGGGAAGGTAGGAGATGGCCCCTAATAGGCTACTGCTCTGACTACAAGCTCGTAAATTACGTTTATAAAAAGCACGAAAAGTTTATAAAGGACTTCCAAAATAAAAATAAATTTACTGTAAATTACCTGTGAAGGTAAGGAGAATAGGCATAACAATAGGAGACCCAGCTGGGGTTGGACCTGAGCTTATGGTAAAAATCTCTAAGGATTTTGAAGAAGGTTTTGCCTACTACCTATACGCGGATGAATTTATTTTAAAAAGGGCCTTTGAGGTGGTAGGCCTCTCCTTTGACTACAAAAAAATAGAGGCGGTGAGTGGAAAGGAGGGAGAGGGGATATACTTGGTGGATTTTAAAATATTTAACTCAAAGGAGTTAAAACCTTCCCTTTCCTGTGCCAAGGTCGGAGTCTCCTACCTGGCCATAAGTAGCGTAGATGCTCTAAATAAAAAACTGGACGGTCTTTTAACCATGCCCATAAACAAGTTTTGGGCCAAAAAGGTTGGCTTTTCCTTCAACGGACAGACCCAGTATTTGGCGAGGGTTTTTGGAGTTGAGGACTACCTGATGAGCTTTATATCCGAGGACTTAAAGGTTTGCCTCCTAACCGACCACGTTCCCCTCAGAGAGGCCCTAAGCTACATAAACAGGGAAAACCTATACAAAAAGTTAAAGCTGGCAAACGAAGAATTTAAAAAAATCTTTGGATTTGAGCCCAAAATAGGAGTCTTAGGTTTAAACCCCCACGCGGGGGAGTTTGGGGAAATAGGTAAGGAGGACGTAGAGGTTATACTCTTTGTCGTAGATAAGTTAAAGGAAGAAGGTTTAAACTTAGAAGGACCTTTACCCCCCGACAGTGCCTTTTTTAGGGACTACGACCTATTCTTTTGCCTCTACCACGACCAAGGTTTAATACCCTTTAAACTGAAACACTTTAAGGATGGCGTCCATACCACCTTCGGCTTCCCCATCCTTAGGGCCTCCCCTGTCCATGGGACCGCCTACGAGGTTGCCTGGAAGAACCTTTGCGATGAAACTTCCGCAAGGAAAGCCCTCAGGTTTTTACAGGAAAATACGTCGTAAAGCCCCTCTATCTATGATAGGGGGATGAATAGCGTCCGATAGGTATTGATTTTTTGAAAATTGTCATAAAATTAAAACTCAGTAGGGGAATAACCGCAGGGGAAAGCATCCCCTGCGACCCCAAGATTTTTGGGAATTTTTTAAGGGCTGGCAGACCCCTTAAAGTCTGCCCTACCCGTGGACCGCGGGGAAGTTAAGCCCGTGGAGTGGGTTCTGCCCACGGTGAAGCGGGAAGCCCCTCATCAGAGATGAGGGGAGGAGGTCACAGGAAAGACTCTGCTAAAATTAAATTTTTATGTGGGGAGTAAGGTGGAAGAGGGTAAGGTCAAAGCCTTTAAGGATATTTGAGACCATCTTTTTTATAGACTTTATAAGGGGCCTTTCCATAACCTTGAAGAACGCTTTTAGGAGGACCATAACCACCCACTACCCCTACGAGAGGCTAACCCCTCCAAAAAGGTTCAGGGGTTTCTTCGGCCACAAGGTCGTGGATGGGACGGAGCCACAGCCCGCCTTTTTGGAATGGACGGAGAGGATGAAGATAGAGGTGGTGGAGGGGAGGAGTAGGTGTGTGGTGTGTATGCTCTGTAAGAGGGCTTGTCCCGTTCCACAGCTTTTCCAGATAGAGGGGAAGAAGTTGGAAAACGGAAAGAGGGTGGTTTCAGTCTTTAACATGAACCTCCTCCTTTGCACCTTCTGTGGCTTTTGCGTAGACGCCTGCCCGGTTGATTGTCTCTTCCAGAGCGACATACACGAGACCGCCAGTTACAGTAGGAGGGATTCGGTTTTGGACTTACAGACCTTGGAAAAAATAGGTAGGAGTTGGCAGAGGAGGAGGGAGGAAGAGCCCGACCGCATATGGTCGGATGATGAAAACAGGAAGAGGCTCTGGGCTGAAAATGACGTCCCCTTCTTAAAATGAGCTACGTCCCCTTTGCAAGAAAGTATAGACCTAAGAGGTTTTCCGAAGTGGTCGGTCAGGATAGTTTGGTGAAGATTTTAAGGAATGGGGTTAGGGTAAAAAGAATTTCCAGCGCATACCTATTCTTTGGTCCAAGGGGGGTGGGGAAGACTACCTTGGCCAGGATTTTGGCAAAGAGCCTAAACTGTAAAAATCCAAGGGAGGGTGAGCCTTGCTTAGAGTGTGAAAACTGTAAGGAGATAGAGAGGGGAAGCTTCCCAGACCTAATAGAGCTGGACGCAGCTTCCAACAGGGGAATAGATGAAATAAGGGACTTAAAGGAGAGGATAACTTACAGGCCCGTAAAGGGTAAGTATAAGGTTTATATAATTGACGAGGCGCACATGCTAACCAAGGAAGCCTTTAACGCCCTCTTAAAAACCTTAGAGGAGCCTCCCCCCAACACCCTCTTTATACTCTGCACCACCGAATACGAGAAGATACCCCCCACCATAATTTCAAGGTGTCAGAGGTTTGCCTTTTCCAGGATAGAGGAGGGAAAGGTAGTTTCCTTTTTAAAGGAAGTTTGCAGGAGGGAAAATATAGAATACCAGGAGGAGGCCTTAGGTCAGATAGCTAAGCTCTCGGAGGGTTGTATGAGGGACGCCCTTTCTCTCTTAGACCAAGCTTCTACCTACGGTGAAGGTAAGGTTTCCCTGAAAGAGCTTGAAGGGCTTTTGGGAATAGTGAGTGAAGGGAAGGTCTTTGACTTCTTTAAACTCCTCTTAAAGGGCAAGGTAAGGGAAGCCCTTGACTTTTTGGACGAGCTTTACGAAAGGGGTATAAACTTACAGAGGTTTTGGGAAAATTTAGAAAGTATGGTCTTTGACGCCCTCCTCTTTAAGGCAACGGGGGATGCTGAGCTTTTAAAGAAAAGGCCCTACTTAGAGGAGGTAAAGGGTAGTTTAAGTGAGCTCCTCTACTTGGAGAACTTAATAAGCAGGGCAAAGTTGGAGCTAAGAACAAGACCCCCCCTTAGGGCCTACAAGGTATCCGTAATAAAGACTTACCTCTTAAAGGAGGTAATTCCAATCCTGTCTTTAAACTTAAAGGTGGAAAAGCCAAAAGACGAAGAAAGGAAGAAGGACTTCTTAGAAGATGTCAAGGAAAGGTTTAGTGCAAAGATACTCAAAGAGGAAAACGAAGGCTAAGGTAATTTTGGTGGAGGCCCCCGTTGAGGAGATTGGAATGTTAAACGCCTTCATAGACGGAGCTGGTAGGCTGGCCATAAATAGGACTTTAAGGAAGGGGGAAGGAAAGGTCTTTGTAATAGCCACCCCGGATACCTTTGAAAGGACCCTAGAAACTTTAAGGGGACTGAGGAAATTCGTAAGGGACTTAAAAATCTTAAAGGTTATGGAACTTGAAAGCTTAGAACCCTTTAAGATTTAAAGGAGGGAGGGGCCGGAGGGCCCCAAAAAGGGACTACTTAACCTTTATAAAGTAAAGGAGGCCGTTGGAAATTAGGTCGTAGTTGGTAGTATCAACCTCGTTCCTTCCGGGTATCTTAGGAGCGTTTAAAAACTTTTTAAGGTCAATAACCGCTATGCAGTCCTTTGCTCTGGATATAAGTATTCCATAAGGGGTTCCATTTACGGAGGAGGTTAATATCCCTAAACCATGTGGGTCCGCGGTATTTGACCACGCATATCCCGCAAAGCCATCTCCGGGATTTGCATCGCATACATCGTTATAAGGTATAACGAAAGAATTATAAAGCCATTGGGAAGGTGTTGGAAAGATACCGTTATTACCTGAGGAGGTAGGTAGTTGCAAAACTGCAACTTCATTACCGTAGAAAAATGTTGATAAGAAAGCTATATGAGAAGTAGGTTCAATACTTACCCCGGAGTAGCCGGATGCAGTGCTAACATTAACCATATCAACCACGGTATATGGGGCGCTAAAGGAATTATTTGAGGAGTTAAACACTGCCTGCCCTAAATCAACGAGAATACTTTTAAGCTTGTATTCTATGGTCATAAGAGTTATACCTGTTGAAGTATCTATGGAAACGCTGTCTATACTGGGAGCAAGGAAAGATGAGCAAGTAATATCAGAAATATTAAGGGTTGCACAGTCTAAGGTATTATTCCAACTATAAACCTTATCCTTTGCCACATCTATTATCCAAAGCTTTGCGGGGACCGTATATTCTGGATTAATTATCCAGTTCCTTTGAGGGTCGTAGGCAAAGTTTTCGTTTATTTCAGCTATGTTGTAGGTGGAGAGGAGATAAACCTTTTTAACGTCGCAGGCCCCCGTTGAGGAAACGTTATAACCAACTACCCTAAAACCGTCCCCAGATGCCACTATGAACCTGTTATCGCCCGGGTCCGTTGCCACACCACAGTTTATACAGCTTCCACCGGAAAATGAGGCGGAGGGGATGGAGGAGTTAGGGGAAAGGTCGCATTCTTTTACGGTTATATCCTTTGGATTTAGGGTAGTTAAGTATTTGGAAAGGTCAAAGATGGAAACGTTTTGGGAGTTATAACCTATGCACACCACCTTCTTGGCTATGGGGTCCGCGGAGCAACTGTCTAAGGAAAAGCTAACGGTGGGAGCCAGGTTTAAAACGGGACATATCCAACCCTGATTTACCTTTGAACAGTTTAAAGAGGTCGCCTGGGAGGGATTGAGGGGAATGGGGGTAAGGCTTGTGGAGCTTGGAATTAAACCTATGTCCGTGTTTCCAGTGGAAACCACCGCTACACCCGAGGAGGTAGTATTTACGACGATTATGGAAACCTTTAAATACTTAATGTTGTTGGCAAAGTTTTGGTCGTTGGGAACGTTAGCTTTTGCTATCAGGTAGTAGGCTCCCGCAACCGTTGAAGAGGGTATGGTTAGGTTTGCCCTTAAAGTTTTACTTTCCCCCGGATTTAGTATTAAATTACCTATGGAGGTTAGTTCCACGTCGCTGGTGTTGGGGAAAACGTCCTTTGAAAGGTAAATGCTAAGATTTACACTCGCCGTTGGGACACCCCCCGAATTCTTGATTGTAGCGTTAAAGGAGGCACTCTGGCCGGGTGAGAGGACACTATCGCTCAGATTGAAGGTAACTATAACTACATCCGGCCCTAAGCTTGAGGAAGTGCCTTTGGAAGTGCAACCCCCTAAAAGGGCCAAAAACAAAAACACCTCCAAAAGCAAACCCGTTTTAACAAACCCTTTATTCATAATACCACCTATTATATACCCTTAGCTACTAATTTCTAAATCAAAATCGTAGCTTAGCTTTTCTAAGATAATCCTTGACCTATTTTTTACCCTATAACCCATACCCCTTAGCTTTGCTTCCGTTGCCTTTAAGAGGGCTTCAAAGGCCTTTAACCTCGTATAGCTGTTAAAGGAAAACTCCTTCTTAAACCTACAAGAGTTTTTTTCCAGCTTAAAGCTATCTATTTGGAAGGTTTCCATAATGAGTTTTACGCCATTTAGTAGTTTTAAGTTAGGATTTTCCTTAACCCCTTTTAGGTCCTTTAAGTATTGGGAGTAATACTTAACGTCCCCTTGGGTAAGGCCTAAACGGGAAAGACTTTCTAAGGACTTAGACAGTTTTTCCTTCTCCCCTATGAGCTCCAAAAAGTTTGAGTAAAAGGTAAAGCCCCCGTAAAGGGTGTAGGAAATCAGGGGGAGGAAGGAAAGGATTAGGAGGTTGGTTGCAAACTTTAAAATTTTTAGGGCCTTCCTACCTTCCTGAATCTCTTTTGTGGTAAAGTCGTAGTTTTTTAAGAGGAGGGCTCCAAAGAGGGGCAAGTATTGGTTAAATTCCCTATCGCTCAGGTTCTTTACAAAGGAAAGAAGTGTGAAGGTGGGTATCTGATAGAGGGTTAAGATTTCCTCCGCCAAGTCTTCCTTTTCCGCAAGCTCACCCCCTAAGACCACTCCGTCAAAGCTCCTCCCCCTCCTGTCCAGGAGGTATCCAACGGATGTTCCAACAACCTCCCTTAAAAAGCTTT
>WFPT01000058.1 GCA_015487365.1 Aquificaceae bacterium | reverse complement strand
GTAATAGGGCTTTCGGTTGCCTTGGAGCTTGCCCTAAAAAATTACAAAGTTAAGGTAATAAGTAAGAGCTTAAAGGAGGCCACCTCCTGGGTTGCGGGGGGTATGCTCGCCCCCTTTTCCGAGGGATTAAGGGGGGAGTTTTTAAAACTTTGTAGAAAAAGTCTTTCCCTTTACGGGGAATACCTAAAAAGGGTTGAGGAGGTCTCCAAGAGTAGGGTGGAATTTAGGAGGGGTATTTACAGGGTCCTTGACAGGGAGCAGGAGGAGCTTTTAAGGGAATACCTTAAAGAAGGTGTAGAGTTTGAAAGGTTGAGGCTAAAAGACTTAGATGTGGTCCTTTACAAACAGGAGGGGAGCGTAAACAGTAAGGAGCTAATGCTTGCCCTTATAAAGGCCTTAAAGAGGTTAAAGGTTGAGTTTGTAAAGGATAGGGTAAGGCTTGAAGGGAGGGAGGTGGTGGGTTTTAGGGGTAGGTATTATTGTGAGCTCTTTGTTTTTTGCCTGGGGGCCTGGTCAAGGAGGTATTTAAAGGTTCCCGCCTTCCCCCAAAAGGGACAGATAGTGGAGCTTTCCCCCTTAAAGGACTTAGATAGGGTAATTTATTCAGAAGGTGCATACCTTATACCAAGAAAAAGCTCCTTCCTGATTGGTGCCACCACTGAAACCGAGGGTAGGTTTGACAGGGCTAAAACCCTTAAAAAAATTTTAGAGCTCCTGAACAACGCAAAGAAGGTTTTACCGGAGGTTGAAAACTTAGAATTAAGAAAGGTTGAGGTAGGTTTTAGGCCCAAGACCCCAGACCTTTTACCCATATTTGACTTAGAGGATAACCTTGTATTCCTAACCGGCCATTACAGGAACGGCATACTCCTTGCCCCCGTATCCGCAAAGTTTGTCTTGGACCTTTTGGAGGGTAAGGGGCTGGAAGACTACAAGATTTACTCTTTAAAGAGGTTTGGGTAATTTTCACCTCCCCTAAGGAGGAAACTAACCAAATTTACTTTTATGAAAAAACTTTTAGGAGGTGTAAGGATGGGTGGAAGGACACTCCTTTTAGGAGCCTTAGGGGTTGCCTTTTTAGCTTCCTGTGGAGGAGGGGGTGGTAGTAGTCCCCAGAGCACTTTAAACTACTACACCCTCTCGGGTAAAGTGGATACTGGCCTTGGTGCCTTTGCAACCACCAACCAAACCCTCTATGTGAGGGCCACCACGGTTGTTGCCAACAGGAGTGTTACTGTGGTTGCAACGGTCAACGGCAATCAGTATTCCTTGAAAGTCCCGGCGGGTAACTACTCCTTAACCCTGGCTACTCAAAACGCATCCGTTAACGGCTCGGGTGTAGCTCCCGTAACCCCACCGGGTAAGGCTATTCAGGTAAATTCCAACACCACCGTAAATATTTCCCTGAGGGGGAACGGAAACGGAGTCCTTGACCCAAACGACAATGTAACCTACTCCTTGGACGACCCGAGGAAGGAAATAAACGATAACGAGTTTGCGGACAAAAACGGAGATGGAATACCCGACAGGTGCTTAGAGGATAAGAACGGAAACGGAAAGCCCGACGATATGGAAATTAGCAGGAGGTATGGAAAGCCAGTAGGTATGGTGGATGCAAACAAGGATGGAATACCCGATGTGGCGGAAGACAGGAACGGAAACGGGAAACCCGATGCGGTGGATTGGGGAGGAGAGCAAAACTTAGACAATTGTGATATGGAGCAAGGGCAAGGGGGTAACTGCCCCATGATGTCTGGAAATTATTCAGGGGGTGGTAATATGAATATGTGATGAGGTTTTTACTCTTAGAGGATGACCCCCTTTTGGGTAAAAGGATTAAGAGGTTTTTGGAGGGGGAGGGTTATAGGGTGGATTGGTGTCCCTCCCTCTCCTGCGCAAAGGAAAAGGACCTAAAAGGGTATGACCTCTTTTTAATAGACCTGTCCTTAGAAGATGGTGATGGCAGGGAAATTTTAAAGGCCCTAAACAAGCCCGCGATAATAATAACGGTTAGAGATAGCCTCCTGGACAAAAGGGAGTGCTTTAACTTGGGGTGTGAGGATTACATAACAAAACCCTTCAACCCTGAGGAGCTCCTTTTAAGGATAAGGGCGGTCCTAAAAAGGTATAAGAGAAAAATTAAGGACTATGGAAGTATAGCCTTGGACTTTGAGGAGGGTAAGGTCATCCTTGAGGGTAGGGAGGTCATACTCTCTGAAAAGGAGTTAAAGCTATTAAAAGCACTTTTGGAGAGAAAAGGTCAGGTGGTCCCCTACTGGGAGCTGTTGGAGGAGGTATGGGGAGGGGAAGGGGGAAGCTTAGAAAATTTAAGGCAATACGTGAAGTTTTTAAAGAGGAAGCTAAACGTTAAGTT
>WFPT01000057.1 GCA_015487365.1 Aquificaceae bacterium | reverse complement strand
TAACACGGGTGCCTGTGCCTCAACGGGGAACTTAGCCAATGCGGTGGCAAGCCACTGCGCCCAAGCCAATATGAACTGCTACGTCTTCATACCCGCAAATTTAGAAAGCCAAAAGATAGTGGGCTCCCTGGTCTTCAATCCGACCGTGGTGGCGGTGGAGGGAAACTACGACGACGTAAATAGGCTCTGCTCGGAAATTGCCAACGACCTAAACTGGGCCTTTGTAAATATAAACATAAGACCCTTTTACGCGGAAGGCTCTAAGACCTTAGCCTTTGAGGTGGTAGAGCAACTAAACTGGAAGACGCCCGATGCGGTGGTAGTTCCCGCAGCTTCTGGCTCCCTCTTTACAAAAATTTGGAAAGGCTTTAAGGAGTTAAAGGAGGTGGGCCTTATAAAAGAGGTAAAGACCAGGATGTTTGGAGCCCAAGCCCTTGGATGCTCACCCATTGCCCAGGCCTGGAAGGAGGGAAGGGACTTCATAAAACCCGTAAAGCCTAACACCATAGCAAAGTCCATAGCGATAGGTAATCCCGCGGACGGCATATACGCGCTCCAAGCTACAAAAGAAAGCGGTGGTGATTGGGAAACCGCAACGGACGAGGAGATTATAGAAGGTATAAAGCTCCTGGCAAGAACGGAGGGTATATTCACCGAAACCGCGGGTGGGACTACGGTAGCGGTCTTAAAGAAGCTCGTAAAGGCTGGAAAGGTTTCACCCGAGGAGGTAGTGGTAGTATATATAACGGGGAACGGCTACAAGACCTTGGAGGTATTAAAGGACAGTTTAAAGGAGCCCATAAGGATTAAACCTTCCTTAAAGGACTTTAAGGAAAAAGTTTTAAAACTAACACCCCTGAGGGGTTAGAGATGGCGGTTGTGGTGGTGGGCTCTGACCACGCGGGCTTTGACTTAAAGGAGAGCTTAAAGTTATTTTTGGAAAAGTTGGGACATCAGGTAATAGACGTAGGATGCTTCTTTAAGGAAAGGACGGACTACCCCCTCTTTGCGGAAAGGGCCTGCCAGCTTGTTTTAAAGTCCCTTGCGGACTACGCCATACTCATATGCGGGACGGGGTTGGGGATGTGCATAGCCTCAAACCGCTTTAAAGGTATAAGGGCTGCCCTTTGCACCAACGAATACATGGCTAAGATGGCAAGGAGGCACAACGACGCAAACGTCCTGTGCTTAGGTTCAAGGGTGGTGGGGGAAGATTTGGCAAAGGAAATAGTTAGGGCCTTTTTAGGGGAAAAGTTTGAGGGTGGTAGGCACGAAAGGCGTCTTTACATGGTTGAAAGCCTTGGGGAAGAGGAGATAACTTTATGAACGACCTAATTTTAAGGAGCATAAGGAGGGAGAGGATAGAAAGGTATCCCATCTGGCTTATGAGGCAGGCGGGAAGGTATATGGAAGATTACAGGAGGATAAGGGAAAACTTTAAAAACTTTTTAGAGCTCTGTAAGGACGTAAGGGCCAGCGTTGAAATAACCCTTTTACCCTTAAAGCTCCTTAAGGTGGATGCCCTGATAGTCTTTTCCGACATCCTCTGCATACTGGAAGGGATGGGGGCTAAGTTGAGCTACGGTGAAGGGGAAGGGCCTAAGTTGGAGTGGGAAGGAGACTTAAAGGAGGCAAACCCAAGGGACATGGAATACCTTTACGAGATTATAAACGAGGTTTGCAAGGCCCAAAGGGAAGTTCCAGTGATAGGCTTTTGCGGAGGACCCTTCACCCTACTCTCCTACCTAATAGAGGGAGGTAGTCCTAACAGTTTAAAAAAAACTAAAAAATTTATGAAGGAAAAACCTGAAAAATATCAAAAAATTATGCAAATTTTAACAAAAAGTTTGATAAATTATTTAAAAAATCAGGTAAAGGCTGGGGCTAAAATAGTTCAGGTTTTTGACACTTGGGCTGGCCTTCTTTCCTACTACGATTACAGGGATTTAGTTCTACCTTATGTGGGCAGAATAGCCCAAGAGGTTAAAGGGGCTTACACCATTTACTTTTTAAGGGGAGGCTCCAACTACCTTGATTTGTTAAATAGGACCCAATACGATGTTCTTTCCTTTGATTGGACCACAGACATAACCTCCCTAAAAACTAAAAAGTGTATCCAGGGAAACCTGGACCCAGACTACCTATACTTAGAGGGGGAGACCTTAAAGGGGGAGGTTTTAAAGTTCCTTTCCTCTTTACCCTTTAAAACGGGATACATTTTTAACTTAGGTCACGGTGTAGGTAAGGGGGTCCCCTTTGAAAACGTAAAGCTTTTGGTAGATACGGTAAGGTCCTATGCTCTACATTAGTCTATACCTACTCCTCCTTTTTGGTGTCCTTTTAAACAGGGAGTTTAACTTCCCCTACTTAGCTCAGGTAACTTCCCTCTCCCCCCTCCTTTTTTACGATTTAAGGGAGCTTGGCTTTAAAAACTTTAAGGGCTCTTACCCTTACCTCCTTTTGGCCCTTCTCCCCTTACCCCTTTTAAGTTTAAGGACCTTAATGGACCTACCAAATCAGCTTGCGGTGGGCCTTATGGAGGAAACCTTTTTTAGGGGCTTCCTCTATCAAAGGACCAACCCAATCCTAAACTCCTTACTCTTTACCTTACCCCACCTAATTTTAAGGCCCTCCCTTATGAGCCTCCTAACCTTTTTCCCCTCCCTCTTCTTTTACTTTTTGAGGGAAAAGACTGACTCCCTATACCCACCCATCTTTTTCCACGCCCTTTCCAACCTAATTTACGAGGAGAGGGTTTTGTCGGGCCTTAAAATGTGGTAAAATACCTATTCAAGTTATGGGAAGTAGGGACATAGACAGGAGGATTGAGGAGAGGAGGAACGAGCAGGCCATAATAAACGTTGAGGACCTGCAACTGGAAGAAAGGCTCATAGTGGCAAGGAGGACGGTTAGGGTCACCAAGGGGGGTAGGAGATTTTCCTTTGGAGCGTTGGTGGTTGTTGGAGACAGGAGGGGTTTTGTTGGCTTTGGGCAAGGGAAGGCTAAGGAGGTTCCAAAGGCTATTGCAAAGGCCATAGAAGATGCAAAAAAGAGAATTATAAGGGTTCCCATAATAAACGGCTCTGTTCCCTTTGACGTGGTAGGTTACTTTGGGGCAACTAAAATAATAGTTATGCCCGCCAGGAAGGGAACGGGTGTAGTGGCGGGGGGTGCTGCAAAACCCGTCTTTGAGCTTGCTGGTTATACGGACGTTTTAACCAAAATAATAGGCTCCACCAACCCCTACAACGTGGTAAGGGCGGTCTTTGACGCCCTTTTGCAATTAAAGACCCCGGAGCAGGTGGCAAAGGAAAGGGGCCTGGAAGAGGAGGAAATTTTTAGGAGGTATAGGCAATACGCAACGCCAAAGCTAAACGTAAAGATTTACGATTGAAGGAGATGGCAAAGAAGGTTAAGGTTAAATTAAAGAGGGGACTTGCGGGAAAGAGGGAGGAGCACATATTGGCGGTGAAGGCCTTAGGTTTAAAAAAGGTTGGGGATGTTAGGGTTTTACCCGACGACCCAAGGGTTTGGGGAAATATAAAGAAGGCACACTACCTTTTGGAGGTGGAGGTAATAGAAGATGATAAAGCTTCATAACTTAGAGCCCAAGGAGGGAGCCACCAAAAAAAGGAAGAGGGTAGGTAGGGGTATAGGCTCTGGAAAGGGTAAGACCGCAGGGAGGGGTCATAAGGGTCAAAAGTCAAGGTCTGGGGACAAAAAGATGCCACCCGGTTTTGAGGGAGGTCAGACCCCCCTTTACATGAGGGTTCCCAAGAGGGGCTTTAAAAACTCAAACAGGAAGGAGTATTCGGTTGTAAACGTGGGAGTCCTAAACGAGCTCTTTGAAGAGGGTGAGGAGATAACCCCACACAAGCTCTACCTAAGGGGCTTGGTTTCAAAGGGTGAGCCGATAAAGATACTGGGAGACGGTGATGTTAGCAAAAAATTTACCGTATTGGCCCACGCCTTTTCAAAGAGCGCCAAAGAGAAGATAGAGAAGGCGGGGGGAGTTTGTAAGGTCTTAGGAGATAAAGGATGGCTGGGGAAATAGCGCCTGCCGGGTTCCTCCCCAGCCCAAAAGGGCGCTATAAAAGTAGCCCGGCACCGGACTGCACCAACGTGCGGTTCGGTTAAAGGGGAAGGAGGATGGTCATAGACCCAATAGGTGATATGTTCTCAGCTATAAAGAACGCCTTAAAGAGGGGGTACGAATACCTTTACGTCCCTTCCTCAAAGCAGAAGGAGGAGATACTGAGGGTCTTAAAAGAAGAAGGTTTTATAAGGGACTACGAGCCCTTAAAGGACGAAAAGTTTGAAGAGGAAAAGAAAAGGTTGGAGGAGCTTTCCCAAAAAAGCCCTAACCCTATATACAAAAAGTTCTTAAAGCAGCTTTTAAGCTACAAGAAGGGAACCCAATACCCCATAAAGATTTACCTAAAATACTTGGACGAAAAGAGGAAAAAGCCCGCAATAAGTGAAATAAGGAGGGTTTCAAAGCCAGGTCTTAGGATTTACGCCCCCTACAAGAAGATACCTTACGTGAAAAGGGGCTTAGGTATAGCCATAGTATCCACGGATGCGGGGATAATAACGGACCACAAAGCGAGGGAGTTAAAAAAGGGAGGGGAAATTATAGGTTTTGTCTGGTAAATTTAAATGGACCTTTTAAAAGATTACAGAGTAATACCCTTAAAGGAAGGTGAGGACTTTTTGGAGGTGGGTGTTCCAAGGGATTACGAGCCCCTCCTTTTGGAAGAGATTAGGTTCTTAACGGGGAAGGACTTAAAGGTTAGGTTTTTAACCGAGGAGGAGTATGCTAAAAAGCTTCAAGAAGCCCTCTCCTTACAGAAGATAGAGCTTGAAGGGGAGGAGGGGGAGGAGAGTAAGGAGGATATACTCCTTTCAAAGGAAAGGAGTCCGGCGGTGGAGCTGGTAAATAACCTCCTAATAAGGGCCAGTCTGGTGGGAGCCTCGGACATACACGTGGAGCCCTACGAAAACGGGGCAACGGTAAGGATGCGCCTTGACGGGGTTTTGCACGACTACCTGAAAATCCCAAAGAACTTATACCCGGAGGTGGTTTCAAGGTTAAAGGTTATGGCAAACCTAAACGTTGCGGAGAGGAGGATACCCCAGGACGGGAGGATTAGGGTAAGGATTGGTGGTAAGGAGATTGATTTAAGGGTTTCTACGGTGCCTGTGGTTTTTGGAGAGAGGGTAGTTT
>WFPT01000056.1 GCA_015487365.1 Aquificaceae bacterium | reverse complement strand
TCCCTAACGGGCTCGTAGAACTTTATGAGGTCATAGCCCACAAAGCCTACTATTCCCAAGTCAAACCTTTCCTCACCCTTGCCCTTAAAGCTTTTAAAGAACCTTTTAAGCTCCTCCAAGGGGTCTTCACTCTTAAAGTATTCCACCCTACCGCAGTCGTAAATTTCCCCAAAGCCCTTCCTAAACTTAAAGCTCTTACAGGAGCCAAAGACTATGAAGGAATACCTACCCCACTTCTTGTCCCCCTCCGCACTCTCTAAGAGTATCCTATACTTGCCCTCATCGTAAAGCTTTAAGAAGATGGAGAGGGGAGTTTCAAGGTCCGCCAAAATTTCCCCTTTAAGGTAAAAAAGCTCCATCTTTAAGGGTCCCCTATAATCTTTTTAAGCTCCTCCTTTATCTCTTCTTTGTCCTTTTCGGTGTTTAAGATTAACACCTCCTCCTTTGGCTCTTCAAAGGTTTCCTTTTGCTTTAAGTATATAAAAAAGTCTGCGTCTGATATATCCTTCCTACTTTTTAGTCTTTCCCTAACCGTTTCTTCCCTCGCTACTGTCATAACAAAGAGGTAATCCTTAAAGTTTTGCCTTATTAACTCCCTCTGCCAATCCCTTAAAAAGGTAGCGTCTAAGACTACCTTCCCACCCTCCTTTAAGATTTTCTTTGCCTCCTCCACCATAACTTTATAAACCCTCCGGGTTACTTCTTCTGAGTATATACCCTCTCCAAATCCCACCTTTACCCTTTGGTAGGGATTTATATTAAAGAGTTTCTTCCTAACCTCATCGCTCCTTATGAGTTTATAACCAAACTCCTCCTTTAAAATCTTAGCTACGAAGCTCTTCCCCGTCCCCGAAAGTCCCATCATTACAATTAACCTAGGCATTTAAAAACTCCCTTACATAATGGTTTTCCCTCAGCTCCTCCTCCAAGGTTGTAGGTTGGTAGTGGCCACAGAGGACCTTAGTTTTTAAGTCAAACTCCTTAAAGATTTTCCTTATAGATTTTTTTAGCTCCTTTAAGTTTCCACCCGGTAGGTCCCACCTCCCTACGCTTCCCTTAAAGAGCAAATCTCCGACTATCAGGGTTTTTTCCTCCTCCAAGTAAAAGGAGTAGCTTCCGGGGGTGTGGCCGGGGGTGTGAAGGCAGTAAATTTTAAAGGGACCTAACCTTAACTCACCCTCCTTTAATGGCTCGTCTATTTTTTCCACAACCCTTGCTCCCAGATGCTCGTAAAGGCCATAAAAGAGCTCATCCCTTAACAAAAATTCATCCTCCTTACCCATAAGAAATTTTACCTTAAACTCCTCCTTTAAGTATCCACTTCCTGCGGTGTGGTCCAGGTGCCCGTGGGTGTTGATTAGGGCAACTACCTTTAAGTTCCTTTCCTTTAAAAAGGTTAAAACCTCCCTACTACCAGCGTCTATGACGAGGCATTCTTTATCCTTAATCAAAAAAACGGTATTTACCCTTAGGGGGTTGTTGGGGAAAACTTCAACTATCAATCCTTGGGTCTCTTGGTCCCGTATTTGGAGCGGGATTGCCTCCTACCCTCCACTCCCGCTGCGTCCAAGGCTCCCCTTATTACCTTATACCTTACTCCCGGTAGGTCCTTAACCCTTCCTCCCCTTACCAGGACCACCGAGTGCTCCTGCAAGTTGTGCCCCTCCCCGGGTATGAAGGCGGTAACCTCTACCCCATTAGAAAGTCTAACCCTGGCCACCTTCCTCAAAGCGGAGTTTGGCTTTTTGGGGGTTACGGTATAGACCCTTACGCAAACCCCCCTCTTTTGGGGGTTTCCCTGCAAGGCGGGAGCCTTTGACTTCCTTACCTTCTTCTGTCTTCCATACTTTATCAGCTGATTTATAGTAGGCATAAAAGTTATTTTCTTACAAACGCTTCAACCCTTTCAAGTGATTTAGCTCATACTTTTGGGGGGCATCTTGTAGGATAATAGTCCTTACTATGAAGGTAAGAAAGGTTTTTAGGAAGGACTTTTTAAACTTGTTGGAGCTCGTTTTTTTCTTAGACTTTATAAAGGGCCTTTCTACCACCATGAGGAACCTCCTCAGAAAACCCATAACGGTTCATTACCCCAAGGAAAAACTTACCCCTCCAAAGAGGTATAGGGGGGCCCACGGACACTACACCTGGGACGGAACGGAGCCAGATTCTTTAAAGGCCATAGGTAAGTTTATGTCCTTTGAAAAGGGGAAGAGTAGGTGTGTAGCCTGCTACATGTGCCAAACCGCCTGTCCCATGCCCAGTCTATTTAGAATAGAGGCGGTTCAACTACCCGACGGAAGGAAGAAGGTGGTGAGGTTTGACATGAACCTATTAAACTGTCTATTTTGTGGTCTATGCGTAGATGCCTGTCCGGTCGGTTGTCTAACCATGACGGACCTTTACGAGCTTGCGGGGTATTCAAGGAGGGATGCAATTGTTAGGATGGAAAGGTTGGAGGAAAACGCAAGGGACTTTAAAAACAGGAGGGGTAAGGAAAGGGACAGGATATGGTCAGACGATGAGATGAGGGAAAGACTCTGGGGGAAGATAGAATGGAGCTATTAATCTTTTCCCTCCTGGCCCTTTGGCTAATAGTTTCATCCCTGGGGACAGTCTTTGTAAAAAATCCCGTCCATTCCATACTCTTCTTCCTTTCCAGCGTTTTGGCCATAAGTGCCCTCTTTTTGTCTTTGAGGGCTGAGCTTTTGGCCCTCCTCCAACTGGTAATCTATGCGGTAGCTATCATAGTCTTCTACGTTCTGGTAATAACCACCATACCTTGGGAGAAGGTAAAGAGGTTTGAAGGCTTTTACACTAAGGAGCTAACCTTGGCCTTCCCACCTCTGGCCCTAACCTTTGCGGTAATGTCCTACATGGTCTTGAAGGGGAACTTAGCTGAGATAAATTACGGGCGCTTTGGAACCAAGGAGGTGGGCAAAACCCTCTTTACCCAATACCTAGTCCCCTTTGAGGTAATATCCTTACTCCTGTTGGTTGCCATGGTGGGTGCTATAATCTTAGGGAGGAGGGAAGAGGGGTGAGGTTGTTTTTGTTAATTTTGACCCTTTCGTTGGCCCTTGCAAAGCCCAAGATAGTTGTAGAAAAGGCTTGGGTTAGGCTCGTTCCAAAGGTTTCAAAGGTTAGCGCCATGTTCTTTACCTTGAAAAACTTAGGGGATGAGGACGACTACCTCCTGGGGGGCTCTTCCGATATCTGTGAAAGGGTTGAAATTCACAAGACCGTAATGGTAGGGGATAGGGTAAAGATGGTAAAGATAGACAGGTTGAAGGTTTCAAAGCAGTCGGAGGTGGTCTTTAAGAGGGGCTCCTTTCATATAATGCTCATAAACTTAAAGAGGCCCTTAAAGGAGGGTGAGAGGGTTAAGGTCCTCTTAAAGTTTGAAAAATCCGGGAAAGTTTTAGTTTCAGCAACGGTTAAGAGAAAGTGAAGGCAAAACCTGAATGCCTCCCCTGCATAATAAATCAGGTCCTAAACGGGATGGAGAAGATAAAGGTTCCAGAAAGTAAAAGGGAGGAGGTTGTCTTAAAGGTTATAAACTACCTTTCCAGTATAAAGGAGTTAAGGGAGTCCCCCGCCTATTACGCCAGCTTTCCCCAAAGGATTTTAAAGGAGAGCCTACACTTAGAGGACCCCTTTTACGAGCAAAAGAAGCTGGCCAACAGGGTAGCCCTGGAAATTTACCCAAAGGTTAGGGGGGAGGTCTTTTCTTCAAAGGACCCTTTGGAGAGGGCCTTAGAACTTTCAGCTTATGCTAACCTAATAGACTTTGCGGTGAGGAAGGTGAGCCTTGAAGAGATAAGGAGACCGGAGGTAAAGAAGGGAGTTTGGGAATACCAAGAGTTTAAAAGGGACTTAAAGGAAAGTAAAAGCGTTCTGATATTGGGAGACAACGCGGGGGAGATAGTCTTTGACAAGGTCCTGGTGGAAGTTTTAAGGTCTTTAAACAAAGAAGTGATTTACGCGGTGAAGGGGAAGCCCATACTAAACGATGCCACCTACGAGGATGCCAAGGAAGTCTCTCTAACGGAAGTTTGTAAGGTAATAGATAACGGCTCGGATATGGTGGGAACCCTTCTAAGGGACTGCTCAAAGGAGTTTAAGGAATTTTACTATGGGGTGGATTTGGTAATAAGCAAGGGTCAAGGAAACTACGAAACGGTTGAAGGTAGGAAAAGGCTCTATGCCCTCCTAATAGCCAAGTGCAAGGTAATAGCCCAGGATTTAAACATAAACAAGGGGGAGGTGGCCTTAAAGAAAATCTTTTGATAGAATTTTAGTTTATGAGGGACGTTATATTCTTTGAGAGGGACCCTTACGCCCCCATAAGGCACGCCTACGCCATAAAGGAGGTTTTATACTACAAAAAGAGTAAATACCAGGAGATTTTGGTGGTTGATACAGAAGACTTTGGGAAGCTCCTAATACTTGATGGTGTGGTTCAGCTGGACGAAAGGTTTGAATTTACCTACCATGAATTTTTAGCCCACGTCCCCCTCTTTGCCCACCAAAACCCAAGGAGCGTTCTAATAATAGGGGGCGGAGACGGAGGGACTTTAAGGGAAGTTCTAAAACATAAGTGCGTAGAAAGGGTAGTCCTGGTGGATATAGACGAAGAAGTTATAAAGGTTTCCAAGAGGTTCTTCCCAACCCTTTCCTCTGGCTTTTCCGACAGCAGGGTAATAGTCCTGAACGAAGACGGCTATGAGTTTGTAAAAAAGTGTGAGGCGGAGTTTGACGTAGTCATAGTGGATTCTACCGACCCCGTTGGCTTTGCCCACGCCCTTATTACCGAAGACTTCTTCCGCTACGTATTTAGAGCCCTAAAAGAGGACGGTATATACGTAGGCCAAACCGAATCCCTCTACTACCACCTGGAACTGTTAAAGAAGGTTCAAAAGTCTTTAAGGGAGGTATTCCCCATAACGGACCTGTACGCCTGGGTCGTTCCCATCTACGCGGGTTATTGGTGGAGCTTTTCCGTGGGCTCAAAGAAGTTCAACCCGAGGGAAGTAAAGAGGAAGGTGGATGTAAATACAAAATTTTACTCGGAGGAGCTCCACAAACACTGCTTCCTCCCCAAAAACTTTTACAAAAAGATAATGTCTGAGGAATTTAAACTGTGAGGAGGATAGGGATACTGACTTCGGGCGGCGATTGCAGTGGAATGAACCCAGTAATAAGGTCCTTAGTTAGGTGTGCCCATCACTTTAAGGTTGAAGTAATTGGCATAAGGAGGGGTTTTAGGGGCCTTATAGAAAGGGACTTTGTAAAGCTCAGTCCAAGGGACGTTGGAGGGATACTGGACAGGGGAGGGACCATACTTTTGAGTGCAAGGGAAAGAAGGTTTTTCAAAAGGGAGTTTAGGGAAGTTGCCTACAAGAACTTAAAGGAGGAGGGTATAGAGGGTTTGGTGGTTTTAGGGGGTGAGGGGAGTTTAACGGGTGCAAAGGTCCTTTGTGAGGAGTTTGACCTTAGTGTGGTAGGCATCCCCTGCACCATAGACAACGACGTAGGGGGGACGGATTACTGCGTGGGCTTTGATACCGCGGTAAAAAATGCGGTCTATTGCATAGATTCAATAAGGGATACCGCCTCCTCCCACCAGAGGGTCTTTATAGTAGAAGTTATGGGGAGGAGGAGGGGTTTTATAGCCTTAGAAACCGCCCTCGCAACGGGGGCGGAGATGGTCTTAGTCCCGGAGGTAAAGACGCCCTTGGAAAGGCTCGTGGAAAATTTAAAGAGGTCAAGGGAGGTGGGTAAGATGCACTTTGTGGTGGTGGTAGCGGAGGGCTATGCACCCGCCCACCGAATTTACGAGGAATTACTA
>WFPT01000055.1 GCA_015487365.1 Aquificaceae bacterium | reverse complement strand
TTTTCCTTTAAATTTTTTACAACTTCCGTTAAATTTTCCTCAGAAGTTTCTAAGGTTTGGCTTATTTGTTTTAGTTTTAGAGAATCTTGATAAGACCTTTTTACCGCCCACCTTCCAGTTAGGGCAACTATCCTCCTAACTCCCGAGGCTACCGAGCTTTCCGAAACTATCTTAAAGTATCCAATATCTCCCGTCCTTTTTACATGGGTCCCTCCACAGAGCTCCTTGGAAAATCCAGCTTCTACCACCCTTACCCTATCCCCATACTTTTCCTCAAAGAAGGCCAAGGCCCCAGACCTTATAGCCTCTTCATAGGGTAAGACCTTCACCTTAACCTCATTATTCTTCCTTATCTCCTCATTTACCAGCTCCTCCACTTCCCTTATTTCCTCCTCACTTAAAGATTTGTAGTGGGTAAAGTCAAACCTTAAATATTGGTCCAAAACAAGGGAGCCAGCCTGTCTAACGTGCTCTCCCAAAACTTTCCTTAAAGCACTGTGGAGTAGGTGGGTTGCGGTGTGGTTCCTCTTTATATCCTCCCTCCTTTGTATATCTATCTTTGCCAAAGCCTTTTCCCCCCTTTTAACTTTTCCCTTTAAGACTTTTCCCTTGTGGATTATTAAGGATTCCGCTACCCTCTGGGTATCCTCTACTGAAAAAACCCCTCCCTCTGAGATTATAAAGCCCTTGTCCCCTACCTGTCCCCCACCTTCGGGATAAAAGGGTGTTTCCTTTAAGATAACCTCCCCCTCTTCTCCTTCTGAGAGCTCCTCCTTTAAGGCATCTTCCTTTACTATTGCAACTATTTTGGTCTCCAAGGAGTAGTTATCATAGCCCAAGAAGGGAGTTTCCCCTACCTTTTCCTTTAAGGTGTTATAAATTTCCTTAAAGCCCTTTACCTTCACTTTAAAGTGTTTCCTCGCCCTTTCCCTTTGCCCTTCCATGAGCTCTTTAAAGCCCTTTAAGTCTAAGGTAAGGCCCTCCTCCTTTGCAACTTCTTCTATTAAATCCACCGGAAAGCCGTAGGTATCGTAAATTTTAAAAACCTCTTCCCCTTTTAGGTAATTCCTCCCCTCCTCCTTTGCCCTTTCTACGCTCCTTTGGACCAGCTCCATCCCGTATTTTAGGGTGTTTATAAACCTCTTCTCCTCTTCAAGGACAACCTCTTGGGTGGCCTTTAAGGTGGTGATAAGCTCAGGGTATGCGTTCTTCATAAGCTCCACCACCAAGGGTATTCCTTCATATAAAAAGGGCTTTTCTATTCCCAGCTTATAGCCAAACCTTTGAGCTCTCCTTAAAATCTTCCTTATTACATAACCCCTCCCTTCGTTTGAGGGTAAGACTCCATCCCCTATTGCAAAGGTTAGGGCTCTCAGGTGGTCCGCTATTACCCTTAGGGCTACATCATCCCTTTCACTTTTACCGTATCTTTTTCCACTAACCCTTTCCCCAAACTCAATTAAGGGATAGATTATGTCTATTTCAAAGTTGCTCTCCTTTTTTTGTAAGAAACTGGCTATCCTTTCTAAACCCATCCCCGTGTCTATGTTTGGTTTTGGTAAAGGTTTTAGGTTTCCCCCTTCGTCCCTTTCAAACTGCATAAAGACCAAGTTCCATATTTCTAAAAACCTTTCCCTTTTGTTTTTACCCCTATCTACGTAAATTTCCGAGGAAGGCCCGCAGGGACCCACATCCCCCATCTGCCAGAAGTTGTCCTCTTCCCCTAACCTCCAAATTCTACTTTCCTCTAAACCTATCTTCTCGTTCCATATCCTAAAACTCTCTTCATCCTCTTTATAAACGGAAACGTAAATTTTTTCCTCTGGTATCTTTAAAACTTGCGTTATAAACTCCCAAGCAAATTCTATGGCCTTTTCCTTAAAGTAGTCTCCAAAAGAGAAGTTTCCGAGCATTTCAAAGAAGGTGTGGTGCCTACTGGTATAACCTACCTGCTCTAAGTCGTTGTGCTTTCCTGAAACCCTTAAACACTTCTGGCAGGTGGTAATCCTCCTGCTGGGTGGCTCTTCTAAACCCAGGAAGTAGTTTTTAAAGGGAACCATACCCGCATTTACAAAAAGCAAGGTAGGGTCATCCTTTGGAATTAGGGAAAAACTCTTTAACCTCTTATGTCCTTTCCTCTCAAAAAACTCTAAAAAACTCTCCCTGATTTCGTCAGTCCCCATAAACCTTTACGGTAAAGGACGAGTAAATTCCAAAGAAATTAAAGGTTTCATAATCCACATGGTGTATTTGGGATATACCCCCCTTTTGCGCTGCCTTCGTTATGGAGCAGTCTCCAAGGGCCACAAAGAAAAAGGACCTACAGGTGGCCTCACCCATTTTGCTAAAACCTGCCTTTTGGGTAGCCACTCCTCCCCATTTGACCGAAGTGTATAGGGTCCCAAGGATGGGACTCTGGGGAATCCCGGCACAACTTACTAAGAATACGCTTAAAAGTATTAGCTTCTTCATCTCCTCACCTCCTGAGGAAAGATTTTACCCTATACCTTTTCATTTTAAGCTGGGCCTCTATCTGATTTAAAGTTTCCAAGGCTACACCTACAACTATTAGTGCGGTGGTCCCTCCAAAGTAGAGGGGTATGTGCATACTCCTTGTAAGGTAGAGGGGAATTATGGCAACGACAGAAAGGAATAGGCCTCCCACAAAGAGGAGCCTGTTTATTACCTCTTCAAGGAACTTTTGGGTTTCAACTCCGGGCCTTACACCCGGTATAAAGCCTCCACTTTTTGCCAAGTTTTCCGCAATGTCCCTTGGGTTTATTAAAACCGCGGTGTAAAAGTAGGTGAAAAAGACTATAAAGAGGATGTATAGGAAGTTGTAAAAGAGGGAGAAGGGATTGAAGAAGCTGTGAATGGCTTGGGCTATCGGGTGGTTAATGAATCTTAGTATTGAAGAAGGTATTATTAGGAGGGCCTGGGCAAAGATTATGGGTATTACACCCGCGGGATTTACCTTTATGGGTAGGTAGGTATAGCCTCCCTTTACTTCCCTCCTTCCTATAAACCTCCTTGGAAACTGAACTGGTAGTCTCCTTTCTGCTTCCTGAAAGAGGACTATCCCCATCACCACAAAGACTATCATAAGTATGGCCCCTATAAGGGTAAAGATGGTAATCTGACCACTTTTGAAGAGGTTTATCACCTGAACCAACTGGTTGGGAAGCCTTGCAACTATTCCCGCAAAGATTAAAAGGGACATACCGTTTCCTATCCCCTTTTTGGTTATCCTTTCCCCCACCCACATTAAGAATACGGAAGAGGAAACCAAGGCAACCACGGTGGTAATTATAAAGACTTTATGGTCTATTATTACCAAGGGATAACCCTTTGGTGAGACTTGGTCTTTTAGCCAAAAGCTTATACCCAAGGACTGGACGAAAGCCACGAAGACCGTCAAATACCTTGTGTATTGGTTTATCTTATACCTTCCGTATTCACCCTCTTCCTTTGCAAGCCTTTGGAGCTCAGGGATTGCTACTGTCAGAAGTTGCATCATTATGGCTGCGGATATGTAGGGCATAATTCCCAAGGCAAAGAGTGTCATCCTCCCCAAGTTTCCCCCTGAAAATATATCGTAAAGGCTCAAAAGGGTTCCCTTAAACTGGACCAAAAAATCCGAGAGGGCCTGGGGGTCTATACCCGGTAAGGGTATGTGGCTTCCTAACCTGTAAAGGGTTAGCATCAAAAGGGTGTATATGAACCTCTTCTTTAAGTCCTCTACTTCAAGGAGGGCCTTTATGTAATCTATCATCAGACCTTTATTTCTAAGGGTTTTGGCCTTTGGGCCTGGTGAGGGTGGCTTTGTCCCCTATAAACTTTAAGTCTCTTTAACATCCTGTGGCCTAAGCGGTTTTTGGGAAGCATCCTCTTTACCGCAAGCCTTATTACTTCCTCGGGTTTTTCTTCAAGCATCCTCTTTAAGGGTATCTCTTTAAGGCCTCCCGGATAACCCGAGTGGCGGTAGTAAATCTTTTGCTCTAACTTTTTACCGGTAACCCTTACCTTTTCCGCATTTATTACCACCACAAAATCTCCACAATCCACATCCCTTTGAAAATAGACCTTGTGCTTTCCCATAAGTATTTTGGCTATCTCGCTGGCAAGGCGACCCAAGACCTTACCCTTTGCATCCACCAAGAACCATTCCCTCTTTACTTCATAAGGTTTTATCCTAAAAGTTTTCATCAGAGGCTTATTATAACACAAACCTCCTGCTCTTAAAGAGCTCCATAAAAATTAGTAAAAGGATGGAAACGCTTATGCTAGCATCCGCCAGGTTAAAGGCTGGGTAGTGCCAGTTGAAGATGTGAAAGTCTATAAAGTCCCTAACCTTTCCCAAAGTAATCCTATCGTATAGGTTTCCAAGGGCCCCTCCCCCTATAAGGCCCAAAAGTATCCCTTCCACCTTCCCCTTACCCTTGGAGTAGTAAAGGGTAAAGATAATAGCAACGATGGGTATTAGGATGAGGAGGGGTAGTCTTAGGGGGTCGGGTAGGTCTGAGAGGAGGCCAAAGGCTACACCCTTGTTGTAAATTAAGGTAAGGTTTAAAAAGGGTAAAACCTTAACGCTTTCCTTTAAGTAATTCTCCGCTAAGGTCTTGGTAGTTAAGTCCAAAAGGAAGGTTAGGAAGAAGGAAGGGAGGTAATACCTCATTCTACCGTGACTGTCTTTGCCAAGTTCCTGGGTTGGTCCACGTCAAGGCCCAAGAGGTTTGCTATCTCGTAGGCAAGAAGCTGTAAAGGGACTACGGTAAGTATGGGGTAGAGCTCCTCCCTTGCCCTTGGGACCCCTATAAAGTCTTTGCTCTTCTTCTTTAAAACTTCATCGTCCTCATTCCCAACTCCGATAACTATCCCCTTCCTTGAAAGGACTTCTTCTATGTTGGAAAGCATCTTTTCATAAACCCTATCCTTAACCGCAATAGAAACTACCGGCATCTTGTCATCTATCAGGGCTATCGGTCCGTGCTTCATCTCACCCGCGGGGTAGCCCTCAGCGTGTATGTAGGATATTTCCTTTAACTTTAAGGCCCCTTCAAGGGCTATCGGGTAGTTTAAATACCTTCCTAAATACAAAAAGTTCTTAAATTTTTGATACTTTTGGGCAACTTCTTTTATTTTTTCCCCATTATTTAATATTTTTTCCACTAACCTTGGGACTTCTAGAATACCCTTTAAGAGCTCCTCGTAATCTTTTAGGTGGCTTATGGCCAGAAGGTATAGGACGGTCAGTTGGGTGGTGAAGGTTTTTGTGGCTGCAACCCCAACCTCCGGTCCAGCGTGGGTGTATAGGGTAAAGTCCGATTCCCTGTCTAAGGAGCTACCCACTACATTCACCAAGGCCAAGACCTTAGCTCCCCTTTCCTTTGCCATACTTGAGGAAAACTTAGTGTCCGCGGTCTCCCCGGACTGGGATATGGCTATAACCAAGTCTCCCTCCCCCACCGGGTAATCTCCGTACCTGAATTCGGAGGCGTATATAACTTCAACGGGAACCCTGACGAACCTTTCTATCCAATACTTACCGACGAGACCCGCATGGTAGGAGGTCCCGCAGGCTATTATTAAAATTCTCCTGTAATTCCTCAAATCTACCTCCGTTTCCTTGGACAGGAATCCCCTTATGCTGTCCCCTATTACCTTGGGTTGCTCGTATATTTCCTTCAACATAAAGTGCTTAAAGCCACCCTTTTGTGCGGAAACTACGTCCCAACTTACCAACATAACTTCCTTTTTGGTGGGGTTGCCTTCAAAGTCGTAAAAGCTAACCCCTTCGGGGGTAAGGTCTGCAACCTCACCGTCGTTTAAGGGTACGACCTTCTTGGTATAGGGTAGTATAGCGGGAATGTCTGAGGCTAAAAAGTTTTCCCCTTCACCTAAACCCACTATGAGGGGGCTACCCTCCTTTACCCCCACTACCCTGCCCGGCTCCTTGGAAGTTACAACCGCAAAGGCAAAGGCTCCCCTTAACCTTTTAACGGTCTTTAAGACCGCCTCTAAGAGGTCCCCCTCGTAGTTCTTAGCTATGAGGTGGGCTATTACCTCCGTATCCGTATCGGACTTAAACTTAACCCCTTCCTTTTGTAGCTCCTCCCTAAGCTGTAAGAAGTTTTCCACTATGCCGTTATGGACTACCGCAAACTCTTCCCTTTCGTCGGTGTGGGGGTGGGCGTTTCTCTCGGAGGGCTCCCCGTGGGTTGCCCAGCGGGTGTGCCCTATCCCCGTCTTACCTAAAATCTTCTTCCCCAAAAGGCTCCTTACCAACTCCCTTATCTTCCCCTTCTTCTTTTCTAAAAAAAGCTTCTTATTTTCTATAACGCAAACCCCAGCAGAATCGTAACCCCTATACTCTAACCTCTCCAAAGCTCCCAGTAGAACCGGTAGGGCCTCCCCCTTACCCGTATAACCCACTATTCCACACATAACCTATATTAGGATAGCACAACCCCTTAAAATTCCTCCAAAAACTCTTTAAGCCTCCTCAGGCCTTCCCTTAGCTCCTCCAAGTCCTTGGCAAAGGATATCCTTACAAAATTTTTGTAGTTCCCAAAGTCTATTCCGGGAGTCAGGGCTACCCCCTTTTCTTCTAAGAGTCTGTTGCAAAAGTTTAAGCTATCGTTAGTGTATTGGGACAAATCAACCCACAGATAAAAGGCTCCCCTTGGGTTTCCACAGACCTTTAAAAAGTCCTTAGTGTAGTTTAAGGCAAACTCCCACCTCCTTTTAAAGGTTTCCCTTACCTTTTTTAGGTATTGATAGTCAAAGCTGTAAAGGGCGCAATATTGGGAGATAACGGGTGCGGAAATGAAGAGGTTCTGTAAAATTATTTGGGCCTTCCTTAAAAGTTCTTTGGGTAGGACCATCCAGCCCACCCTAAAACCGGGCATACAGAAGAATTTAGAAAAGCTGTTTATGACTATTACCTCCTGGGAAAACTCTAAGGCACTCCTTTCCCTTTCTTGGGTGTATGTCAGCCCGTGGTAGACCTCATCGGAGATTAGGTAAATACCTTCCCTCTGGCAGAATTCAACCAGCTCCCTTAAACTACTTGCATCGTAAAGGCTCCCCGTTGGGTTTGAGGGGGAGGTTATGTGTATGGCCTTAACCTTTAAGTTCTTAACCTTCTTTAAGTCTATCTTGTAGTCGTCCTCGGGGTAGGTTTTTAAAGAAACCACATCTATGCCTAAAAGCTTTGCAAAGTTTTTATAGCAAGGGTAGGTGGGCTCTGGTAGGAGGAGCCTATCGCCAAAGTCCATAACTGAGGCGTAGGCTACCAAAAAAGCCCCCGAACTCCCCGTAGTGATAACTATCCTTTCGGGCTCCACTTCCACCCCGTAGTATTCTTTGTAATGGAGGCTTATCCTTTCCCTCAACTCGTAAAGGCCCAAGGAGTGGGTGTAGGGGAAGTTTTTCCTCTTTGAAAGCTCCTTTAAGGCTTCTAAAACCTTTGGAGGTGGGCTTAAATCGGGCTCACCTATTTCAAGGTGTATTACGTCCCTTTTTAAACTCTTACTCCTTTCAAGGATTTCCATAACGTAGAAGGGGCTAAAACCTGAGAGTCGGTTCATCTTCTCCTCTTCATCCTTCTCCTTTTAAGTCTTTCCCTCAGGGTTTGCCTCCTTTCCTGGGTCGGTGCGGAAATACTTATGGAAGATAGAACCTCCCTCTGTCTTTCCTCCTCCCTCTCTATCTCCCTTTCAACCTCTTCTTTGCTTTCAACCACCACTTGTAGGAAGGTCCTAATCAAGCTCTCTTTAAAGCTGTTCATCATCTCCTCAAAGAGCTCATAACTTTCCCTCTTGTATTCCACCAAGGGGTCCCTGTGGGCATAACCCCTGAGGTGTATTCCTTCCCTCAAATGGTCCAAGGTATAAAGGTGCTCCCTCCAAAGGTTGTCTAAGGTAGAGAGGGCCAACACCCTTTCCAGCTCGTCCGCAATCTCTCCAAGCTCTTCCCTCTTTTCCCTATAAAGCTCCTTTACCCTTTCTACCACTTCCTTTACTACCTCCTCCTTGTCCCTTGAAGGCTTTAAGTCCAGCTCCCTACCCGTTAGCTCCTTTAAGTAGTCCTTTAAGGCTTTAAAGTCCCAACTTTCTGGCTCATCCCCTTCAAGTATTTCATAAACCCTCTTCCTTAAAATTTCCTCTATAAATCCCTCTACCTCATCCTTTAAGCTCTTCCCTTCAAGGATTTCCCTCCTTAAAGAATAGACCGCCTCCCTCTGACTGTTTATTACCTCGTCAAACTCCAAGAGCCTCTTCCTTATTTGGAAGTTTTGGGCCTCTACCCTCTTTTGGGCATTTTCTATGGCCTTGCTAACTAACTTACTTTCAATGGGCTCTCCCTCCGGGACCTTTAACTTTTCCATCCACCACTTTACCC
>WFPT01000054.1 GCA_015487365.1 Aquificaceae bacterium | reverse complement strand
CGCCTAAGACCTTCTTTTTTCCCTCCACCACCCTCTTTAAAAACTCCTTCTCCTCCTTTAAGAAGGGATAACTTTCTTCCTCATAGACTCCCATAGGTCCTCCCATTATTACAAAGTAATCGTATTCATTTATTGGGGGTAGTTTATCACCCCTGTATAGGTGAAAGGTGGAGTAGCTTAGGCCCCTCTCCTTTACGTAATCTAAAATTTTTGCGGGGGTTTCGTAGGGGGCGTGCTGAACAAAACAAACCCTACCCATCTTATGTTATAATATTAATCCCATAATGTATGTTAGTCAAACCCAACTTCAAAGGGCTGGGGAAATAGCGCCTGCGGGGTTTATCCCCAGCCTAAAAAGGCGCTATACAAGTAGCCCCGCACCGGGATTTAAAGGTCCCGGTAAAGGAGTTTAGCTATGCCCAAGTACAGCCCCAAGGAGGTTTTGAGCCTCATTGAAAGGGAGGGTGTTCAGTATGTGGATTTGAGGTTTTCCGACCCCTTCGGCCAGTGGCAACACATGACCCTACCCGCGGAAGAGCTCAACGAGGAGGCTTTTGAGGAGGGGATAGGCTTTGACGGTTCTTCCATAAGGGGATGGCAGGCCATAAACGAGTCCGATATGATTGCAATACCTGACCCTTCAACGGCCTTCATAGACCCCTTCTTTGAGGAAAAGACCCTGGTTATGATTTGCGACATCTACGACCCCGTAACCAAGGAAAGGTATAAGAGGGATACGAGGGGAATAGCCCAAAGGGCGGAGCAATACTTAAAGCAAACGGGGATAGGGGATACCGCATACTTTGGACCCGAAGCGGAGTTTTACATATTTGACTCAGTGGAGTTTGGAGTTTATCCCTACCAGGCCTTTTGGAGGATAGATTCAGAGGAGGGTTGGTGGAACAGGGAGATTGCCAGCTCCGGTTATAAGGTCCCTTACAAGAGGGGATACTTCCCAACTCCACCCCTGGATAAGATGCAGGACATAAGGAATGAGATGGTTTCCATTATGAGGAAGATAGGTATTACCGTAGAAGTCCATCACCACGAGGTTGGGACTGCGGGTCAGGGGGAGATAGACATAAGGTATGATACCTTAACTTCTCAGGCGGACAAGCTCTTCATCTACAAGTATGTGGTAAGGAATACGGCAGCAAAATACGGTAAGTTTGCAACCTTCATGGCAAAGGTCCTACCCAACGACAACGGCTCAGGAATGCACACCCACTTTTCCATATGGAAGGATGGTGAAAACCTCTTTGCGGGGAATGAATACGCGGGCCTTTCAAAGACCGCCCTTTATGCAATAGGTGGTATATTAAAGCACGCACCCGCTATTGCCGCCTTTACCAATCCCACCATAAACTCCTACCACAGGTTAGTTCCCGGTTATGAGGCACCCGTGAGGTTGGCATACTCTGCGAGGAACCGCTCCGCTGCCATAAGGATACCTATGTATTCTCCTTCTCCCAAGGCAAAGAGGATTGAGGTAAGGTTCCCCGATGCCACTTCAAACCCCTACTTGGCCTTTACCGCACTCCTTATGGCTGCAATAGACGGTATTGAAAACCAAATAGACCCAGGGGAGCCCTTTGACAAGGACATATACTCCCTACCCCCCGAAGAGCTTGAAGGGATACCCCAACTTCCCGGCTCTTTGGAAGAGGCATTAAAGGCCCTTGAAAAGGATTACGAGTTCCTCCTAAAAGGTGGGGTGATGTCGGAGGAGTTCATAGAGCTATGGATAGAGAGCAAGAGGGCTGAAATTGACGAAATAAGGTTCATCCCTCACCCTAAGGAGTTTGAGCTATACTTTGACATTTAATTTTTTGTGGGGGCTCCTTGCCCCCCTCCTCCTCTTTTCCCAAAGCTTAAAACTATGTTACAAGGGTTATTATCTCCTCCTACCCGTGGCAAAGACTTGCATAGAGTATGAAAGGATAGGGGATTACCTTTTTATTAAGAGTATTGCAAAGACCGTAGGTTTAGTTTCCTTGGTAAAGAGGGTGGAGGATGAGGGTTATTCTTTAATTTACAGGGGATTGGTCCCAAAGGTCTTCTTCTTTAAGCAAAGGGAGGGAAGGTTTAGGGGTGTAAGGAGGTATGTCTTTAAAAAAGGGAGGGTTGAAGTTTATGAAAAGATAGGTAAGAAGGTTAAGGCCTACACTAAGAAATTAAAGGGATATTTAGACCCTTATTCTGCTTCCTTAAAGCTTTACTCTTGCGTTTTAGGTAAGGAAAGGGGTATTTTAAAGTTATTTTATGGGGGGAGAGCATACCAAATGCCCTATAAAGTTTTAGGTAAAAGGTGGATAATTTTAGGGGATAAACTCTACAAAACTTACGTAGTGGAGGTAAAGGTTAATATAAAAACTGAGTCTTTTTTAAAACCGAGGGGAGCTTGGAAGCTTTACCTGGACCAAAGATTTCTATACCCAATAAAGATGGAGGTAGAGTTTAATGTGGGCTCGGTTGTGGCGGTTTTGGATGAGGTAAAGGGTGATAGGGAAACACTCTTGGACTATCTTTTATATTAAGGAGGTAAAAGGATGAAAGGACTGAAATTTTTAATAATACTGGGGTCTTTGGGGGCTTTAACCTTTGGTGTTGATAGGATGAAAGGCATCCCCTCTACAAGGACTTTTGGGGCATTCACCACGTTTACGTTAATAAAAAAGGCTTAAAAACTATAAAAATTAACGGAAGAAGGAAGTTTCCAGACGGGACGGTTATAGCCATAGTCTTTTACGAGCATGTTCCGGTCAATAAAGGGACGGCCTTTGTTGAAGGTAAGAAGAGGTTTGAAGCCTTTATGGTAAAAAATAGTAAAAAGTATAAATCCACCGGTGGTTGGGGATTCTTTGCATACGATTCAAAGGGTAGGAGTTTAGTAAAAAATATGGTAAAGGATTGCTTTTCATGCCATGCGAGTGCAAAGGAAAAGGATTACGTCTTTTCGGTTTGGACAAAGTAACTTTTAGTCTCTGACTACGAGCTGTCTGTTTGCCTTTACCTCATCCACCCTACCTACGGGTGTATTCTTTGGAAGCTCCTTCAACTTCTTGGGCTCTCTCTTTGCCAGCTCCACCAACTCCTTTAAAGCCTTTGCAAACTCCCTTAAAGTTTTAAAGGTTTCCGTTTCCGTAGGCTCTATCATAAGGCTTTCCCTTACGATTAGGGGAAAGTAGATGGTGGGTGCGTGAAAACCTTTATCCAGCAAACCCTTTGCCAAGTCCAAGGCCCTAACCCCATACTTTAATAGGGGAGCCGCGGACAAGACGAACTCGTGCATGGTGGGAGAGTTTGGGAAAGGGTCCTTCAATACTCCCTTTAAGAGCTCCCTTAAATACCTTGCCTTTAAAACGCTAAAAGTGGATACATCCTTTATACTGTCACCTAACCTTAAAAGGTAGGCCAAGGCCTTAACAAAGACTAAAAAGTTTCCGTAAAAGGTTGATAGTCTCCCTACGCTGTGCTTAACCTTGTAGTTTAGGTAATACCTCTTACCGTCAAAGGCTACGAGTGGGACGGGTAAAAAGTCCAAAAGTTTTTGGGAAACTCCAACGGGTCCAGCCCCAGGTCCCCCTCCCCCATGGGGTGTTGAAAAGGTTTTGTGGAGGTTGAAGTGCATAACGTCCACCCCCCAATCTCCGGGTCTAAACCTACCTACGAGGGCGTTAAAGTTTGCCCCGTCCATGTAAAGGAGTGCTCCTTTCTTATGGAGCTCCTCCGCTACCTCCCCTATCCTCCTTTCAAATATTCCAAGAGTGTTAGGGTTTGTTATCATAAGGCAGGCTACCCTATCGTCCAGCTTCCTCATAAAGTCGTCAAAGTCCATCTCCCCCTCCTTGTTACTCTTTACCACCAAGACCTTAAAGCCCACCATGGAGGCTGAGGCAGGGTTTGTCCCGTGGGCTGTATCTGGTATGAGGACTACATCTTTACCACTCCTTTTTAACCTGTGGAATTTTTTTATCATCAAAAGGCCCGTTAGCTCCCCTTGGGCCCCCGCCATGGGTTGGAGACTTACCCCCTTAAATCCACCAAGCTCCTTTAATAGCTCCTGCAACAGGAACATAACCTTTAAACAGCCCTGAACGAAACCTTCATCGCACAGGGGGTGGGAGTTTAAAAATCCTCGGTAGTTGGAAACCTCCTCGTTTATCCTAGGGTTATACTTCATACTGCAAGAGCCTAAGGGGTAAAAGTGGCTATCTACGGAAAAGTTCTTTTGAGAAAGTCTGGTAAAGTACCTAACCACTTCCAGCTCAGATTCTCCTAAAAAGGGTAAGTCCTCCCTTAAAAGCTCCTTGGGTAAAACTTCCTCTGGCTTTAACTTCCTTACGTCCTCTGGGAAAAGGTTTTCCATCAGAGCATAACCTGGTTAACCGAACTGCACTCTTGTGCGGTTCGGTGCCGGGCTACTTATACCCCGCCCATTCAGGGTGCCCACAGACCCGGCAGGCGGCATTTGGACACCCATAGACCCTGCCCCAGGTAACAGGGTCTCACGCCCTTTTAGGGTTCTCCCCACGTCCCCTGAAACCAATAGCGGTTTCAAGGGAGACCCGCACCTGGGAACTCTAAGCGGGTCAGGGGAGAGCGCAGTTAGCACCGCTACCCTCAGCACTCGCCAGGGATTGTACGGGCAGGCTTTGACCTTACCCGCAGTGCCTGAGTTCCTTCCCTCGGTTGACTCAAGCACCGTCCCTGACTCACGCTGAGGGCTTTCTATCAAAACCTTGTAGTTCCTCGGTATCCTCTCTCTCAGCCCTAAACCTCTCCTCGCTATCACCCACGCTGAAGCTATGTTTTTGGTAAGTGATAATTGAGGAGCGTATTTGAGCATCCCTATCACACTCGTGTATGCAGGATTTACCTCTTTGACTGCTATCCCGTACCTTCTTGCAAGGTGAACTATCCTTTCTTTCAGCTTCCTGTATGAGAAGTTGTGTTTTATTCTCCTTGACTTTCTCCCCGTGTAGTCTCCTCTGTATCCCTTGTCTCTGATTTTCAAATATTCAAGAACTATCCCCTTCCTCTTCTCAAGAGCGATCTTTATTAGCTGGTGGGCATACTGCCATGCCCAGTAATCTCTCTTTGTTTTCCTGCCGTCAAAAAGGTGTGGTGTGGGAATTTCCCCGTAGCTAATCAGGTTCCCGTCCTTTCCTACTTCCGCCCAAGCTATGTGGGAGGGGAAAGCATTCAGGTCTATTCCAATAGCTCCTTTTTCTAAGTCTATCTCAACATCCGGCAGAGGCTCCTCAAAGGTAATGTAAGTGTAATACCTTCCGTTTCTCTTTTGAACCCTCACCGAATACAGAACCCCTTGAGCGAGCAGACTTTTAAAGAGCCAGAGCTTTTTGTGAGAAGTTACCATCTCAACATATATCCAGCTCCTCGCTCCCGTG
>WFPT01000053.1 GCA_015487365.1 Aquificaceae bacterium | reverse complement strand
TTATGGAGGTTTTGAGCAAAAAATTGAAAGTTTTGTCCTTGGAAAACCGATTGGCTAACACTTTAACCCTAATAAGGTTCTTTTTAACCTTTCCAAGTGCTCACTTTGTAATAAAGAACGAGCTAAGGGAGGCCTCACTCCTGATAATCTTAGCGGGATTGACGGACCTACTGGACGGCAAACTTTCTAAAAAAAATTCAAACTTTGGTAAGCTCTTAGACCCTTTTGTAGATAAAGTTTTCGTCCTTAGCAACATGATAGCCTTCCTCAGCCTCGGGAAGGTGGAGCCTTGGTTTTTAATACTTTTGACTTTGAGGGAGCTCCTAATCTCCTTTTTGAGGAACTTTTACCCCCTTGAAGCTTCCTTCTTGGGTAAGGCCAAAACCTTCTTTGAATTTTTATTGCTTATTTCCCTCTCCTTGGGGCTAAACTACGGGGAGCCCTTAAAGTTTTTGGTCTTGGTCTTTGCATACCTGTCCGCCCTTGACTACTTAAAGAGGGTTTTTAAATTTTTTTAAAGGGTTGAAGCTACCAAAGTTTTACGCCATAACCGACCAAGGGGAATACGGGGAGGATTTTTTTGGAACCTTAGAGAGGGTATTAAGGTCCGGGGTTAAGATGGTGCAACTAAGAGAAAAGAATTTAAAGGACCTTGATTACTACCTCAAAGCCAAGGAGGTCAGGAAAATTACCAAAAGGTTTGAAGCTTTGCTTTTTATAAACGAAAGGTTTGACCTTGCCCTCAGCGTTGATGCGGATGGGGTCCATCTACCCCAAAACTCCCTACCACCTTCCGTGGTAAGGGAGAGGACGAAGCTCCTGGTGGGTTTTTCCGCCCACGACTTAAAGTCCGCCCTTTACGCCCAAAGGGAGGGAGCTCACTTTATAACCCTTAGTCCTATATACAGGACCAAAAGCCATCCAGAGGCAAAACCCTTGGGTTTAGAAGAGTTAGGGAGGGTTTGTAGGGCTTTAAAGATACCCGTTTATGCCTTAGGTGGGGTGAGTAGGGAGAGGGTTAAGGAGGTCCTAAGGGTGGGGGCTTATGGGGTTGCGGGTATAAGGCTATTCCTCAATCAACTCCCTGATGGCTAAGGCAAAGCTTCTTATCTCCCTTTGGGCATCCTCTTTGGTTCTTAAACTCAGAAAGTTTTTAAGGGAAATCCTTGGGACGGTCCAATAAAAGCGGGTTTTCATAAACTGGGGTAAAACACCCCTTGCAAGCTCCCTCGCAACCCCCTCCTCCAAAAGTTTATCGTAAAGGCCTTTGGCAAACTTTAAGAAGCTTTCAACCTCCTTTAATAGCTTTTCACCGTTTTCCACGCCCTCTTCCAGGGAGGCCTGTTTGTTCCCCTTTGCCTGCTTCCTTAAAACCTTTGGAAGGTAAAAGCTTATCCCCTTGGAGGTATACCTCCTGCTAACCTCGTTGAAGGAGCCAAACCTGTGCCTAAACCACTGTCTTGCCACAAAGAGGGGGCATTCCACTACGAAGGTAAAAAAGTCCATATCGGTCCCAAGCTCCAAGCTATCCACCAGAGCTACAAAGCCCTCCTCTAAGTCTATCCTCCTCTTTAAAAAGACCCTATCTTTACTGTAATCCTTAGGTTTTTTTCCCCTTGCCACCTCCATAACCGCTGGAACCTTTTCTTTTAGCTCACCCACCACCTCCTCGGGTAGGTGTCTTAGGTTTTCCAAGGCTTTCCTTAAATTTAAAAAGGCAAAGCCCTTGCAGTAGTAGATCAGGTTGTCGGGTCTGTAAGACCTTTCAAGGAGTTTAAAAAACTCTTCCCTTTTTAGGGAAAAGGCCACCACGCAGTGCTCAAAGGGGCTGAGGTGTTTGTTCTTATAAAGGAACTCTATAAGATTTTTGTCCCTTTCTTCATCAACCCTTTCATCCCTTAAAAAGGAAACCCTCGCGGCCCTTACCACCCTCTGGTCCGAGCCCATAAAGTGTATTTCCATCATCTAAGGCCCGATAGGAATTTAGCTATGGCCTCCTTCTGCTCCTTGGTAAGTCCCCTACCGAAGGGACAGCGGTTTATTAGCTCCAAAACCGTTTCATACTCGCCCCTATATTCTTTCTTTAAGTAGGAAAGGGGTAGCCTTGAGCCCTCGTAATGGCACCTGATGCAGTTTTTAAAAAAGAGCTCCCTACCGCTTAAAGAGAAGGAAAGGGAAATTAAAAGTATTAAGGACCACCTCATAGCTCGTAGTCCCTGAGGGTTGAATACCTTTGGGGATTCCTTAACTTCCTGAGGGCCCTAATCTCTATTTGCCTTATCCTCTCCCTCGTAAGTCCCAACATCTTACCCAATTGTTCTAAGGTGTATTCGGTCCCGTCCGCCAGACCGTAGCGATACATTATAACTATCTTCTCCTTTTCACTAAGGGTTTCCAAAATATTTAAGAGGGTGTTCTTTAAAGATTCCTTGGCTAACTGCTCCTCAGGGTTGGGAATACTCTTATCCTCTATAAAGTCCCTAAGGTGTGCGTCCTCCTCGTCCCCAATAGGGGTTTCTAAGGAGAGGGGCTCCTGGGAAAGCTTTAAGACCTTCCTAACCTTATCAACGGGTAGTCCTATCTCCTTGGCTATCTCCTCGGGTCTTGGGTCCCTACCCTTTTCATTTACAAACTTTTTAACGACCCTGTTTATCTTGTTTATCGTTTCTATCATATGCACGGGAATCCTTATTGTCCTTGATTGGTCCGCAAGGGCTCTGGTTATTGCCTGCCTTATCCACCAGGTGGCGTAGGTGGAAAACTTATAACCCTTCCTGTAATCGTACTTATCAACCGCCTTCATAAGACCTATGTTCCCCTCCTGAATCAGGTCCAGGAAGGGTAGCCCCCTGTTTACGTACTTTTTGGCTATGGAAACCACTAACCTTAGGTTAGACTTTACCATCTTGTCCTTTGCCTCCTTTATCTCCCTCCTCCCCTCCTCTATTATCTTTATGACTTTACCCAGCTCCTCGGGTAAGGTCCCTATCCTCCTTTCTATTTCCCCTATCTCCTCTTTTATCCTCAGGTATTGGGTGCGCAGGTCTTCAAACTCGGAGAAGCAGTAGCCCTCTTCCCTTATCCTCCTTTGGAGCTCCCTATCTTCAAGGTAGTGGGAGATTAAGTATTCTAAATCTTTGTAAATCCTCTTTAACTTCCTCTCCTTTGCCCTCAACTCCCTTAACTTCTTCCTGTATTCCCTGTAAAGCTTTAAGAGGTCGTCGGAAATCCTTTCGTAAATGCTGTACTTTATCTTCATACCCTTTACTATCTTGTTCATCTGAGCGTGCTTTTGCAGGTATTCCCTCTTCTTCTCTTCACTCTTTTCCCTCAGGTATTCCTCCCTAAGTTTTAAAAGCTCCTTGTAGGCCCTAGCCAGCTGAGGACCCTTCCTTACAAACTCTCTCTCTAAGGTTTCCTCCTCACCCTCAAAGAGGTCAAGGATGTCGTGTATTTTTAGCTTTCCACTTAAAAACTTGCCCCAGTAGGTTAAGATTCTATCCACCAGGAAGGCGGTCCTTAAAAGCCCCCTCCTTAAAATCTTCCTACCCCTTTCTATTTGCTTTGCATACCTTATCTCCTCCTCCCTCTTTAAAAGGGGTATCCTACCCATCTCCTTCATATAGAGTCTTACCGGGTCCATGTCCTTGGAGGAGGAGGTAAAGCCGTCTAAGGATGCCACTATTTCCTCCTCCCTCTCAAAATCCTCCTTACACTCTACCACGCTTATATCGTTATCCTCCAAGAACTTTAAAATCTCCTCCACGTATTCGGAGGAAACCTCCTCCTCCTCCAAGACCTCGTTAATCTCATCGTAGGTTAAAAACCCCTTCTCCCTCCCCTTGACCAAAAGCTTTTCTAAAACCTCGGGACTAACGAGCATCCCACCCTACCTCCTCAACCTTTTATTAACCCTTGGTTTAGAAAGCTCTTCTATCGCCTTTAAAAAGAGCTCCTTTAAGTTTCCCTTAACCCTCCCCCTTACTACTTCCTCCGGGACCCCTTCAAGGTTTCCCCTCATAATTTCCTTTGCCAAATTATATATAATAGGTCTAAGTTGCAATTTGTCAAGGTCCAAATCAACTTTTAGCTCCAAAAGTCCCTTTAAGAGGTAAAACTCCTTCTTGCTCCTGATGGGGCTCTTACCGTTTTCTAAGACCTTTAAGTTTTCCATCCTCTCCTTTAAGTGGGATAGGGGGTAGCCCGTTATCTGACTGATTCTAAGGGCTAACCTTTTTTTCTTTAAGGGGTCGGGTAGGTGGGAAAGGTAAAGGAGGAGCTCCTCGTAGGCCTCCTCCTTCCCCCCTTCAAGCTCCTTTAAAAGGTAGTTAAAAATCTCCTCACTACCCCTTAACCTTTCCAAGAAAGCTTTAACCCCAAAGTCTCTAACGAACTGGTCCGGGTCCTTTGCACCCTCTAAGGAGCAAACTTTAACTTCCATGTTTAGGGATATTAAAGTCTTTGCGTTCTTTCTTAAAGATAACCTTCCTGCCTCGTCACTGTCTGGAATCAGAATAACCCCTTTTGCAAACTTTTTCATAAGTTTTGCCTGCTCTAAGGTGAGGGAAGTCCCAAGGCTTGCCACCACGTTTCTAACGTTTTTGTCAAACAAGCTTATAACGTCAAAGAACCCCTCAACCAGTATGAAGTATCCTTCCTCCCTTGCGT
>WFPT01000052.1 GCA_015487365.1 Aquificaceae bacterium | reverse complement strand
TGTATAAGAGACAGATATTACGTTCTCCCCATTTATGGAAACGACTCCTCCGTAATCGGTTAATGGTATCTCCTTGCTCGTTCTTTCGTATATAAATTTTTTGATTTTTATAAGCTTCCTTAAACCCCTTTTTACCTGAAAGTGGTAAGGCATCCTCTCTAAGAGTAGCGATAAGGGTTTTGAAAAGTCTATTTTTTCAAAGTATTCCTCGGGGATAACGGATTTAACCCCCCTTTCCTTTATGGGCTCCTTTAAGGGAAACTCACCTACGTATTCAAGGTCCGCAAGGAGCTCGGTAAGTCCAAGGTAGATGGGATAGTAGGTTCTTCCCTCTTTAAGGTGCTTTTTAAGTCTTTCGTAGAGCTCCTTTTCGTGGGTTGTAAAGTAAATTCTATAACGGAGCTCACCCCTCAGGGGAACTATAAATTCAATTCCCACTTGATATGTATTTATCTTCCCCTCTAAATATGTTTGAAGGGCACCTCTTAAATCTTTAAACTCCTCTTCCTTTGTTCTTACGTAATTTAGGGTTTGGAGGAACTTCCTAACGGGATTTACTATGGACACAGAGACTTTACAGTTTTTAGGGGATAGGATTTCATAGTAAGTATCCCGTTCGTATCCAAGGATTGCACCAATAATACCAATTATTACGGTTCTGGGTGGAAAGCCGTAGCTGATGGAGGAGGAGTTAGTGTAAAAGGTCCTAAAATGGGCCATATACCCTGTAAGGTCAAAGACTAAGGCCTTCATTAAAGCTTATCAAGAAAACCTCCAAAAGTTTCCTTTAATTTTTCTAACCCCTTAACCCTTAGTTCCTCATCCACTTTTAGGTAAATCCTATTTATGGAATCTTTCTTTTTTGATAGTTTATCCACAAGTTTTGTTATATCAAGCTCATACTCTCCCACATCCCTTAGCCCCTCCTTTTTGCTTATGTCTATATACCTCCTTAGGTCCCCGGTAAAGGTCTCTGAGTCTTTATACTCTACCCTAAGAAGAAGGCGAGGCTGTTGATTTAACTTTGTTCTGGTATTAGTTTCCGTGATTATGGAGTTCCAAAGGGCTTTGTCAAGCTCCCTTAGGTCTTCCTTTGTCATTAAAGTTTTTTTGGCTCCGTTTCCACTCACCCTTCCATAAAAGGCTATTAGGACGTAGTAAAGTCTCCAATCCTTTCCTATGGCTCCACCTTCCTCTCCTTCCCCTTTCGTTCTCCCCGCAAAGTGGGAAGTTATTGAGGGGCTTTCTATGGGCTCAGCTTTGTTGAGTGAATATCCCCAGTTGAACTGGACTGGTCCCGTGAAGGTGATGGATGTTCCCCTTTTTTCATCTTTTATAGGAAGGGTAATTCCAAAAAGCCTGACATCTATGAAGTATTTCAGGAAATCCTCTACACTTACCAAATCCCACTTCTTACGTTTTTTTACCTCCTCCTTTACCGTTTCAACGTTAAAGCTATCAAGCTTTAAAGCCTTTAACTTACTTTGATTTTCCGGTTTTAAGAGTTGCTCCGCTATAAAGTAGGCAAACCTCTCAGTTGCATCTACCGTCCTGTCATCCACTTTGGAAACGAAAATAGGATAACCTTTCTGGTTCTGAAAGTAGTCCCTTACATATCTTTTTAGTCGGACATCGCTTACAAGTGCCCTTTCTTTGAGATAATCCATCCTCGGCCTGTTTTCATTATCGGGGTCTCCATTTGGATTACACTCCTTGCAGTCGTAAAGGAATAGTATTTCACCGTTTAGAATCTTGCCCTCCATTTTCACCCTCCTTAGCCCGTTTTATATTTAATGCGGTTTTATAAGCGTATCCTGACAAAAGGAAATAGACACTTTCATAGGGCTTTAAATTCCACTTTTTCATGTTCTTGCCAAACAAACGTATTGCGGTTTCATAGATGATTTCCTTTTCAGGATAAAGGAGTTTTTCGTGCTTTAGCTTTTCAAAGACTTCGTTAAACAGTATTTCTAATCTCTCAGGAGACATTCCCTGATAGTTAATTTTGTTGAGTATAGGCTTACCTCCGTATCTTACCTGCTTGCTTCCTATATCTCCTATCAGCGTTCCCAGCAAAAACAGTGCGGTTTCTTGCTCGTTAAGGCCTAACTCTTGAATATACTTTTTGAGCTTTTCAGGAATATTACCCAATTCCATTTTCTCCTCCTTTTCATTTATTATACTCAAAAGTGATAGCTCCCTTAGCAAAATTAGGAATTGGTGAGTATATAGGAGGTATTCACACATCTCCTTATCCCTGTCCTCTTGCCTTTTTAACTCCCTTATACCAGAGTAGCTAGTATTGGAAAAATATCTTGCTACCGCTCCCTGCCAAAATTCCCTTATTAAGAAGCTTCTATTTAAAGGTATTCCTTCCAAGATTGAAGAGAAAATTTCCGCTATTTTGGCTTTATCTATGATTTTTCTATCAGATTTGGAATACCTTAGGGGAATTAGTTTTTTCTTGTAAATACTTTCATATCCTTCAAGAGGTTTCAAACCTTCATCTAAGATTTTAAGCTTATATTTTTTGAACCTTTCCCTAAGCTCATCTATCCTACTGTTTGGTAAGTCTTTTACCACCGAATAAATCTTAAACTGGGAATTATTTTGTTCATAAAAAATGTAATTTAGGAGGAAGCTCCTCAGGGAGCCATATTTTTTATACTTGTTTAACTTTTCCCTAAGTTCGCTTTCCTCTATAATTTTAAAGGGATTGTAAATGTCCTTGGTTAGTTCCGCCCATTCCTTTATCTTTTCTTGGGTAAAGGGTATTTCTCCTACAAATTCAGGAATTAAAAGGACATCTATTATTTTTCCAATATTAAATTTCAGGTTATTTAAAATGAACTTCTGACCCGCAAAGATGGATGTGTAGCAGTCAATACATAGTGCAAAGTTTCCAGACCATTTGTCGGAAAGTTTTTGGG
>WFPT01000051.1 GCA_015487365.1 Aquificaceae bacterium | reverse complement strand
TTGTATTTAAATTCGCTTAATTCCCTATAAAGTTGCTGGTCCATCTCATAAGAAATTAGGATTTTACCCCTCAACTTTTCTAAGTTTTTCTTAACCCTTTTATACCTCTGGGGGGATATGTAGGTTATACCCTCTAGCTTGGGGAAGAAGAGCTTTTGCAAGAACTTGGTTCCCGTCTTCCCAAGGCCTACGTGGAAGAAGACCTCCCTTTCCATACTACAAGCTACAAATTTCACAATCGCTTATATCACTCATAGACTTGCTCCTCAGGTAATAAACCGTTTTTAGGCCCAGCTCCCAGGCCATCTGGTAATACTTTAAGAGGGTGGGCCCATCTATCTTCCTTGGGTCTATGAAGAGGTTTAGGCTCTGGCTCTGGTCTATCCACCTTTGCCTGACTGCTCCCGCCCTTATTATCCACTCCTGGTCTATCTCGTAGGCACCCTTGTAGTGCCAGAAGTATTTGTCTATTTCGGGTGGTAAGACGGGTAAAATCCCGGACATGTTCTCCTCCTTGTAAAACCTGTCAAAGATGGGGTCTATGGAGGGGGTAGCTCCCACTATTATAGAAGTTGAGCCTGTGGGCATTAGGGCCAAAAGATAACCGTTTCTGAGGCCAAACCTTTTAACTTCCTTATAAAGCTCCTTCCACCTTGGACCCATTTCCTCCACCCTTCTGCCAAACCATATTCCCCTTTCCCAATCAGAGCCCTTAAAGTAAGGGTATGCTCCCCTTTCCTTGGCAAGCTCTAAGGAAGCTTTAAGGGTGTAAAAGGCTATTTTTTCAAAGAGCTCGTCCGCAAACTTTAAGTGCTCTTCACTCTCCCACCTTATACCCCTTTTGACCAAGAGGTAATGGTAGTTTAAAACACCAACCCCGATAGCCCTGTAAAGTTTGTTGGTCCTCTGGGCTTCCTCTATGGGATAGAAGTTTAGGTCTATTACGTTATCAAGCATCCTGACCAAAACCCTTAGAGTTCCTTCGTAATCTTCCACCTTCCCAAGGTTTAAAGCGCCAAGGTTACAAACCACCACGTCCCCAAGGAGCTTCTTCCTCTCACTCACCCCATCTTGGACTTCCTTACTCAGATGCCTTGAACAGGAAGTGTTTTGAACTATTTCCATACAGAGGTTGGAAGAATACACCACTCCAACGTGCTTGTTGGGGTTTAACTCGTTGGCCCTGTCCCTGAAAAAGATAAAAGGCTCCCCCGTTTCAAAGATGGTGTTTAAAATCATCTTCATAAGCTCAAAGCTGTTTATTTTCCTCTTAGGTATTTCCCTCTCCAAGAGCTCGTAAAACCTGTTAAACTCCTCACCGTAAAAGTCACTCAAATCCAGGGCCTTAACGTAAAGTTTGTTCCCCTCCAACTTGTAGTCGTAAAAGAGTCTTTCTTTTATTTGTTTTTTAACTTCCCCACTCAGCTCTAAGACGAAATCGTAGTAGTTGCTGTGATGGACCTTCCTTATACCCTTTACCTTAACTCCCGTTAGCTCTTCAAACCTTTTTGCAAAGACCCTTTCCAGTAAAAACTTGCGAGCCTCGTAGGGGTCTATTAAGGTCCAGTCCTGCTTTTTCTTCAACCTCTCCATAAATAGGTCCGGAACGGACAGGGCAGGGTGAACGTCGTGGGCCTTCTTCCTCTCCTCCCCGACGTTGGTCTTTATCTGTAAAAAGTCCAGAACGTCTGGATGCCAAAGGTCTAAGGTTATGGAGGCGCTACCCTTCCTCATCCCAAGCTGGTCCACGTAGGTCATAACGTCGTTAAAGATTCTGACCACGGGAATTACCCCCGAGCTTGCCCCCTTGACGGTCTGGATTTCGGTTCCCGTGCTCCTTATCTTCCCCACGTATATACCAAGTCCCCCTGAGAACTTGGCTATCTGGGAGGCCTTAAAGACGTTATCAAATATGTCCGTTAGGTCGTCGTCTACGCTCAGGACAAAGCAGGAGGATAGTTGCCTAAACTTTCTCCTCGCATTTAGGAGGATTGGGGTAGCCAGGCTCACCTCAAACTTACTGAGCTTTTCGTAAAATTTTTTTGCCCAACAAACCCTATCTTTTTCCTTTAAGGCCAAGGTCATAGCTATCAGCATGTACATCTCCTGAGGACCTTCAAAGAGCTTACCCTCCAAGGTCCTTGCAAGGTACCGGTCACTCAAAATCTTTATGCCCGCGTAGGTCCATTGACTGTCCCTCTTAAAGTCAAGGGCCCCGTTTAACTCCCTTATCTCATCCTCCTTCCAGTCCAGGAGGTATTCCCCGTATATTCCCTCCTTAACCCCAAACTCTATGAGCTCTTTTAGCTTCCTCTCCCCATAATCAAAGCCCCTCGCCTCCCTTATTTCCTCCTTTATGAGTTCTAAGTATATTTGTGCGCTCTTAAAGTTGTATTCGGGACTCTTAGGACTTATCCTCTCCTCATACTCTCTGAGCTTAGTTAGAAGGTCTTCCTTTACCATATTTGACCCTCCTTTTTAGTTGATATTCTTCTTCATTTATCTTAAAC
>WFPT01000050.1 GCA_015487365.1 Aquificaceae bacterium | reverse complement strand
CGTCAGATGTGTATAAGAGACAGGAGGTTGAGTTTGAAGTCTTTGAAAGTGCCATAAAGATGGTCCAGGAGAGCGCCTCCGAGGAGGCGGAAGTTATATACGGGATAATACCTGAGGGGGAGGGAGACCACCTAAGGTTAGACGTTATAGCCACGGGCTTTGAGCCTACCCATGAAAGGGAGGAAGAATTTAAAATAATTGGAGAGGAAACCTTCAACGATATAAGGGAAATACCCGCCTACTTGAGGAGACAGAGAAGGGTCTGATGTTAAAGAGGAGCTTGGTCTCCCTCCTTGAAGAGCTTGGTGATTATGCGGTAAAGGTATTTTCCGAATTTGAAGTTCTGGAAGAAGGTGATAGCCTGACCCTCTTTGCACCTAATGAGGAGCTCTTAGACTGGGCAAAGGACTTTTTAATACCAAGACTTAGGGGAAAGGTTGGAAGGCGGGTAAGGTTAAAACTCTTTGACCGCTCCACAAACTTAAATCCCAAATACACCTTTGAAAATTTTGTTGTAGGTAAAAGGAACGAGGTAGCCTACAAAGTTTGTTTGGAAGTTTCCTCCGCTCCCGGTTACTCCTTCAACCCCCTTTTTTTGTATGGCAAGGTTGGCGTTGGGAAGACCCACCTGCTTAACGCTATTGGAAACGAATGCTATTCAAGGGGTTATAAGGTTTTATACCTTCAAGTTGAAGACCTTTACCTGAAAATATACAGGTTCATAAAGGAAGGTAAGCTGGAAAGGTTGAGGGAAACCTTAAAGTCCTACGAGGTTTTGTTGATTGACGATGTTCAGTTTCTCTCGGGGAAGGAGAGGACTCAGGTGGAACTCTTTAACCTTATGAACTATATGTTTTTGAGGAACAGGCAAATGGTTTTGGCCAGCGATAGGGAGCCCAAGAAACTCCTATACGTCTCTGAAAGGCTTATAAGCAGGTTTGAACAGGGGTTGGTGGTAGAGTTAGGCCTTGACGAAGAAACCAAAAGGAAAATAATAGAGAGAAAACTAAAAGAAAGGGGATTAAAACCTACCAAGGAGCTCATAGATTACCTATCCGAGAGGACCTCCCTGAATGCAAGGGAGGTGGAGGGGGCCATAAACCGCTACCTAATTTACGGCTTTGAAGAGGAAAGGGAAGAAGAAAGTAAAGGCTTAGAAGAGGTAATAGGACTCGTTTTAAGGCACTTTAACCTCAGTGAAAGGGAGCTTATGGAGGGGAGGGACAGGAGGAGCGTTCTTGCAAGGCAGGTGGCCATGTATTTAAGCGTAAAAGTTTTAGGTATAAGGCTTTGGGAAGTGGCAATCAGGTTTAAGAGAAGAAACCACTCCATAGTAATATACTCGGTAAAAAAGGTAGAAGAGCTTATAAAAAGGGACAGGAGGCTAAAAAACCTGATAGAGCACCTAAAAGGTAAGTTAAAATAGTTTTATTATGGAAAGGCTATACCTTTCCTTAGTTTTAGTTTTTGGGGCGTTCCTTTTAAGCTGTGGTGCCAAAGGGGAAGCCTGCAAACCTAACCCCTCACCCTTTCCCCGTTCTAGGATGGCAACCTTTGTGGAGAGTTATTCTACCAACGAATTCCTCATAAGGGCCACAGGTAAGGGTTGTAACGTAGATGAGGCTATTGAGGATGCCAAGAAGGTGGCGGTATGGTTCGTTCTCTTTGGTGGAGACAAACCCCTCTTAAAGACTCCCGAGGAAAGGTCTAAGTTTTCCAAAGTATCCAACCAAATCTTTTCAAACCCCGACGAATTTATAAGGTGGCAGAGCGACGTTTTGGAAAAGAAGAGGGAAGGTAAATACACCCTGATTACCTACAACTTCCGAATAGACGTGGGGGCCCTAAAAGAGAGGCTAATTTCTGAGGGGATAATAAAATCCACCGAGGAGCTAGCGGAAGAGCTAGGACTACCCACCGTTGCGGTTTTGTCCAAGCAGAGGGACGAGCTGAGCAGGTTTGCCATAACCACCTTACAGGAATACTTACAGGACAACAACTTTGAAGTTTATGTGGCGGAGCAGGCCAAAAGGACTAACTCCTTAATAAAAAAGGTGGTAGCCTTTGAGGGAAACCCGGACCCCCTTTACGCCCTTGCCCTCCAACTGGGTAGCGATATATACGTAGAAACGAGGGTAAGGCTGAGTAGGAGGGTGGTAGGTGGAGTGGAGGTAAAGAAGGCTTCGGTCATAGCTAAGGCCTACGAAACCGCAACGGGTAAGCTCCTAGGCTCCTCTACGGGTTATTCCCCCGAAAGGGACGTTTCCGACTACGCACCCTTGGTGGAAGAGGCTACCCACGATGTGGCCAGCAAAATACTTTCTCAGATAAAAAGGTCCTGGATTAGGGAGGTTAAAAGGGGTAAGCCCTTTAAGGTAGTAGTCTTTACCAGTGCAAACCAAAGGAGGAGGGTAGAAAGGAGCATATACAGGATATTGAAAAAACTCTCCAAAAGGCCCGTAAAGAGGGTTGCGGTGGGTAGGACCGTTATGTCCTTCATAGCTTATATTAAAGGTGTAGATAACGCCTACGACCTCTTTACCCAAATAGAAGAAATGTACAGGGGACCAGGTAAAGTTGAAAAGGTCTTGGACGCTGGCTCCTTCCTGGTAATAAAGGCTGGCTCAGGCTCTGTGGAAATAGAGGTGGAGTAATATGAGGCTCCTTTTAGTTTTACTAATATTTTGTTTTAGTTTTGGTGAAGTTCTAATAAGTGCAAAGGGTTTGGGGAAAACGGTGAAGGAGGCAAAAAGGGACGCCCTTAGGGAAATATCCCAGACTATACTATCTAAGGTGGTTTCTTCCATAGAGGTTGAAAAGAGGTTGGAGGGAAGCAAGTTTTCAAAGAAGGTAATTTCCAACATATCCGTTAGCTCAGACCTTATACTAAAGGGTGTTGAATTTTCAAAACCAAGGAAAAGGGGAAAGTATTACGAGGTGGTCGGATACTTTACCAGAGACTCTTTAAGGGATACGGTGGATTACCTAAAAAGCAAAGTCTATCACAGGTTAGAAAACCTAAGTAGAGCTCAACTAAGAAGGGCCCTAGAATACTCCTACTACCTGATGGCTCTGTTGACCTTTGCAGGGGACGAGGAGGAAATTAAAAAACTTAAAAGCTATCAGGAGGAGATTTTAAGGAGGCTAAACTCTGGCGTGGTTAGCTTTTTGGTCTATCCCGAGGATGCAAAAGTCTTCTTAAACAACAGAAGGGTTAAGACCTTCACCCCCATCTATTTGAGGGAAGGTGAATACTCCTTTAAGGTAGAAAGAAAAGGTTATAGGGGGGTCAGGGGGAGGTTTTACATAGCGAAGGGGGAAACTTTAAGTATTCCCGTTAGACTCGTTCCCAAATTTAAGTCAAAGGTTGAAGTATTTACCTTCTCCCAAGACCCAAAGCTTAGGGAGGTTTTGGAAGCCTCCCTGAGGGATTACGGTATAAAGGTAACGGATAACCCTAAGGTAGGTAACGCCTTCTTCCTAACTTACAGGGACGAGAAGACCAAGGTTGATGAATACACAAAGCACACCCTCTTTGTATTTTTGAGCGCCTACAAGGATGGAAAGCTTTACAGGAGGGTTAAGGCAAAGGTTAGCTTTGTAACCACCGAGGAGACCCAGAGTAGAATCTTTTACGAGAAGCTAAACTCCCTTATACCTAAGATGGTCTCCGTCCTCCTCTCCAAGATGGACCTAAAAAACTTTTGGAGCCAGAAGCCCTACGATTACAGTGAGCTCAAATAAGCTCCCCCTCCAAGGAAAAGGGTGAGGCCTTTTTAACCTTCACCTTTACGGTTTTCCCAAGGAGGTCCTTACTGGACTTTAAGCTAACCCACTTGTTGGTGGTGGTCCTACCTACGTACTCTTCCCCCTTCCTCTCCTCCACCAAGACTTCCACAACTTGCCCCTCATACTTTTTACTGAGCTTTGAGTATATGGACTTTTGGAGCTCCAAAAGCCTTGCCATCCTACTCCTTTTAACCTCCTCGGGGACTTGACCTTCCATACTGTAAGCGGGAGTCCCGGGCCTTGGTGAAAACTTAAAGGAAAAGACCTGCTCAAACTCCACCTCCCTTAAAACTTCCAAGGTTTCTTCAAAGTCCTCCTCCGTTTCCGTGGGGAAACCCACTATTACGTCCGTGGATAGGGCTATACCCTTGACCCTCTCCTTTAAAAGGCTAACCTTCTCCAAATACTCCTCCTTCGTGTATTCCCTCTTCATAAGTTTTAGTATTCTGTTGGAACCAGCCTGGAAGGGTAGGTGGAGGGCATTACAGATTTTTGGTAAGGTTGCCATAGCTTCTATTACGTCCTCGGTTATGTCTTTAGGGTGGCCGGTGGTAAATCTAATCCTTTCAACCCCCTCTACCTTGGAAACCTCGTAGAGTAGGTCTGAGAACCTATGCTTACTCCCAAGGTCCTTTCCCCAGGCGGTTACGTTCTGGCCAAGCAGATGTATCTCCTTTACCCCATCATCCACCAAGTATTTAACCTCTTCCAATATACTTTCTAAGGGCCTTGACCTCTCCCTCCCCCTCGTGTAAGGGACTACGCAGTAGGTGCAGAACTTATCGCAACCCTTAATTACCGTAACGTAGGCGCAGAACCTGTTATCCCTAACCGTCTTGTAGTTCCAGAGCTCGTTTTCATCCTCGGGAGGCTCGTTTAAAATTTCTACCGCCCTATAACCCGCAAAGGCCCTGTTTATGAGCTCGGGTAGGTGGTGTATGTTGTAGCTAGAAAACATAAGTTTTACAAAGGGAGCCCTCTTTAACAACTCCTCCCCCATCCTCTGGGCCAAGCAACCGCAAACCCCTATAACGGCCCTTTCGTTTTTCCTGTATTCCCCTAAGTGGGATAAAACCTTCTGGTCGGGCTTTTCCCTTACGGTGCAGGTGTTTAAAAGTATAAGGTCCGCCTCCTTCCAATCCTGTGTTTCACTAAAACCCAGCTCCTTTAAAATACCCCTAATCCTTTCCGAATCGTTTAAGTTCATCTGACAACCGAAGGTCTTTAAGAAGAACTTCCCCTTCATCCCTTTAATAATTTATTCCTCAAAAGCCTGAGGGAAATTAGGGCAAGGAGAAGGAGGAGGGTAGACTGGGAGTAGTTGCAACCACCAGCCCTTTGGGGACTTTGCTTTACAGAAACGAAGAAGTTAAAGGTTATTGGGCTTGCATTACTAAAAACCTTTAAAGTTCCAGAAAAATTTCCACTCTCGTTACTGTTAAAGGCAACTTCCAGTTGGCACTCGGAGAGGGGGTAGAGGGTCTTATTGGTGCAACCATCCCTTTTTATAAAAAAGTGGCTACCGTTTAGGGTTACTTTGGTTATAGTTAGGGGTAAGTTACCGGTGCTCCTAAAAGTTATAGTTTTTATCAAGGTTTCTCCCGTGTAGGCCTGACCTATTATAAGGGGCAGGGTGTCTGAGCAAATTTTGGGCTCACCAAGATTGGTTAAAAGTTTGTAAAGGTTTATCCTGTTGCAGGTGTAGGAAAAACCCACCAAGGAAGGTAAGTTGTCCCCCGTAGTTAAAATCCTTTCCTTTACCTGCAAAGCATTTAAGCTGGGCTGATAGGACCATAGGAGGGCCACCGCACCGCTTACAATAGGGGCGGACATGGAAGTTCCACTCTCGTAGTTGTAGGAGTTGTTCTTTATGGTGGAAAAAATCTTTACTCCGGGGGCAAAGACCAATACCCTTTGGCCGTAGTTGGAAAAGAAGGCGGGAGAGTCAAAGCTATCGGTGGCCCCTACGCAGATGTTGGTGGAAACGTTATAGGAGCAGGGATAAACGGGGTTCTTATCTACGGATATTCCATCGTTCCCGGAGGCACTGACTATAACTACCCCGTAGCTGGCAAGCTCTTCAAACTTCCTCCTTTCTATTTGGGAGGGCTGGTAATAACCCCCGTAACTTACGTTTATCACCTTTATTTTTAGGCCCTTCCTTATTAGAGTTAAAAAGTAGTCAAGGCATTTTAGCTCATCCGAAAGGTTTGCCTGACCCGTCGCATCTAAAAACTTGCAGGGAACTATTTTAACCTTCCAGTTTATACCCGCTATACCTACGCTGTTGTTTCCAACCGCCCCTATTATTCCCGCAAGGTGAGTCCCGTGTCCATCGTCGTCAAGGGCTGAGCCTTTTCCCAAAAGGGCGTTAAAACCGTAGCAGTCATCTATATATCCGTTGTTATCATCGTCTATTCCGTTTCCACAGATTTCCCCCGGATTTTTCCAAAGGTTTTGCCTTAAATCCGGATGGTTATAATCTACACCTGTATCAGGTAAGGCTACGTATACGGTATTACTACCAACGCTCAGATTCCAAGCCCCCTCCGCACCTATGAAGGGTAAATACCACTGGAAGTTATAGTTGGGGTCGTTGGGGACGGAAAACTTCCTCAGCTTAACGTTCTTTTCCACAACTAAAACGTCTCCCCTCTTTAAGAGTTCCTTCTTAAACTCTTCAAAACTCTTACCCTTTGGAACTTTTAGAACGTCCCAGTCCGTCTTTATCCCAAAGCTATTAACCCTCTTTCCCTTGTAAAGGACTATAACCTCCTCACCAAAGAGGAAGCTTAGAATAAGTAGAAGCATTATTAACATAAGAAAGAATTTTAACAGAACTTAGTGGTTTCAACCCCTTATAGGCACCTAACAAACTTTTTGAATGGGAAAATCGGGGCTATGATGAGGAAGAGTTTCAACCCCTTATAGGCACCTAACAAACTAAGATTGCTCTCTTTTCCCTCATCCTATATTTACACGTTTCAACCCCTTATAGGCACCTAACAAAGTTTAAAAGAAATGGCGGAAGAGGAAGGAATTGTTTTGTTTCAACCCCTTATAGG
>WFPT01000049.1 GCA_015487365.1 Aquificaceae bacterium | reverse complement strand
TTGTTAGGTCATCCGCCCTTAGTTCAAGGGGATAGGCGTCAAAGAAGGTAATGAGCCCCTCTCTACTTTTGTCTCCAAAGATTAAGGAATACTCCCTTTGGACTCTTTCATCCTCGTACTTTCCCTCTTCAAGCCTTTTAATTTTTTCTTCATAGTCTTTTGGCCTTTCCATCAGGTCCGGGAAGGCCTTTAAGAGGAACAGGAATCTGGCCAAGCCCTTTAAGGTTTCCCCCTGTATGTATGGGATTCCGTAAACGGGGTGTAGGAGGAAGCCGTTTTCTAAGTAAGAGGGGTTACCCATACCCAATATTAGCTTGTATCCTACCTTTGCCTTAAAGCTTTCGGTTTGGTAACCCTCCTTGGCGGTTTCAACTTTACCTTTAAGGAGTTTTAGGGCCTCCTTTAAGGAGCTTTCATCTACCCTTTTTAGCATTTCCCTTAAATACTCCCCCTTGTCGGGCTCCTTCCCAGGTAAGTAGTTTAATATGTGTAGCTTGTAGAGGGCAAGGCTTAGGTTTGAGTAGTTATAAACCTTTAAAAGCTCCTTTACCCTTTTTAAGTTAGCTTCACCCTTCATCCTTTAACAACCCCTCCGCCATCCTCTTTAACCAAGTGGAAAAGGAAACCATCTCCTTACTCATCCAAAGGTACCTTGCCACATCCACCTGGGACAGCTCTTCCACAAGTTTTTCGTAGTCCTTGGGGGTTCCAAACCTTTCGTTAAAGTATTCCGTAAGCTGTTTTAACAGGAGGGAGTGGGCGTTTTCCTCCCCTTCCTTCTTCTTACCCTTGGCCCTTAAAAAGGCGAGGGTGGTTATAAGTCCATTATGGCTAATCATAGAAGGTAGCCTCTTAACCAAGCTGGAATAGCTTTCTTCAAAGCTTTTACCCTTAACCTCCCTTACGAACTCGTAGGCCCTCCTCAACCTCTCCTGCTCAAAGCTCCTCATAGCTCCACCACCTCCAAAAGTCCCTTACCGGTGCTTGAATTCCCACCTATTTGTAAAGTCCTTGGCATGTATTTAAAGCCATCCCCTATAACCTTAAAGTAAAAGATGGCTTCGGAGGGGACGTACTCTTCCGTCCAGAGGGCTCCCTTTTGGACCGTTCCCGTTTCCACGTTTATCTTCACGTGGGTTTGGACTTCCGTATGGGTTTCCACCATGTAGTTAAAGAGGTTATCACTAACTACCACAACCCTCCCCTCGTCAAACTTACCTTTAAGCTTTGGTTGGCAAATTCCCTTAACCTTTAAGGTGAATTCCTCCAAGACCACCTCTTCCTCAACCTTAACCTTTGAATCCACGGTTGCCAATATGCAATCCTGGTCCCTTACGTCCCCTACTTCCATAAGCTCTGAGAGGGTATCCTCCCTAAACCTTTTAAGGACGTAAGGGCAAGTTATGAGGGCAAATATCCCCCTGAGGGACTTTACGGGAAAGAATAAAATCCTTGCGTCGGTAAAGACCAGCCTACCCTCACGGTCCTTGGTTCCAAAGTCCATGGCAAGCTCCCTCAGTTTTTCATCTACCGGCTCCTTTTCTATTTCTTTAAAGTCACTTACAGCTCTGTCTATTAAGGAGGCCCTCCCACCTTCTTTTACTTTAAGTAACTCCCTCAGTTTCCTTTCCTCTTCATCGCTCAAACTTTTGGAAACTTCTAAAATCCTTCTGGACCTCAAAGAGCCCTTTATTGCGGAAGAGGGTATGGCGGGAAAGTGGGTGGAAGCCTCCCTGTAAGTGGGGAGGTCAATGTGCCCAAGGCCACTCCCCGTCCCTACGTGCAAAGGGGTTAAAACCCTAAGTAGGTAGTTTTTAAACTTCATCTTCCACACCTCCCTTCGTTAATATTCCTGTGTTCCAACCAGAGCTTAAAAATCTTTCCACCCCTTTAAACTTTAACGGAGGTTTTTCCTCAACCTGACACAGTCTCTTTAACTTACCCTCCCCCTTTGCCCTTAAAATTAAAACGCTTCCAGGCCTTAACATTTCAAGGGCTGGCTTTTTGTAGCCCGAGACAAACTCAGAGCCCCTTGAATAAATCCAGATTACTTTAAAGGGGATGCCTCCCACTTTAATTTCTTCCCCCTTAAAGTAGGTATGGCTCAAAAGGTAGAGCTTGTAGTGCTTAAACCTATTTACTTCCACCTCACCCTTTAACTCTTTGAGCTCCTTACACAATTCCCTAACCTCCGCCAAATTCCTCTCTCCCCCCAAGAAAAAGAAGCTACCCTTTACGTCTTCTGCTAAAAAGACCAAGGAAACGTCCCTTTTAAGGTAAATCCTCTCTTGAAAGTAAAGGAAGCCTTCTTCGGCTGTTCCCAAGTCCCAGTTGATTTTAAGACCCACTTTTAGGGCGGTTTCCATAAACTCCTTCGTTTCCCTTACCCCTTTAAAGTTGCCAAAGCCGTATAGCCAATTTATAAAGTCTTGGTAGGAGATAAAGTATCCGTCCGCACCCTCGTAGGAGTTTAAGGTTTTAGTTATTACGGGTAGATAGCCAAGCCCCCCAAGGTTTTTCAACTCCAAGAGCTTCCAATCCCCACCCGTCTTCCTCCTTCCCACAACGTCCGCGGGCATGGGGAAGTAAAGCTCATTCCCCTTTTTAATCAATACTCCGTAAATTTTTCCCCTCCCTTCCTCGTCCTTTACCGCTGGGAAGAACCTCATTACGTTCGGTAAGGTCTGAACCTTTGCGTAGTGCTCTTCACCCGCCAACACATGCTTTAAACCTCCAAACCAGAGGGGATTTTGAGCCTTTACCTCAAACAGCTTCATCCCCAACCTCCTCCAACTTACCTACGAATCTGGCTACATAAAGCATATTAACGAGGTTGGTTATGGGACAAGCATCCTTTAAATAGCATCCGGTCCTTTTTAAAAAACTTTCCACGGTCTTAAAGACTTCCTCTTGGTAGTTTTCTTGAACTTTCCTCCTTATAGCCCTCCTTAGAAGCGTTAGGAAAATTTCTGACCTCTCCCTCTCCTTAACTACATCCCTCAACTCATAAGGAAGGTTTGAGCTTATATAACCCCTTTTAAAGAGTTCTACCAACTTTAAGTAAAGCTCCACCTCCTCCCACTTACAGAGGAAGTAGGTTAAGCTCCCCACCTTCGTTAAAACGCCCACGCAGACAGCCCCTTTACCTTCTACCCCGTTCTTTGCCCTCTTTTCAAGTCCCCTTACGCTTTCTAAGGATTTTTGTAGGTTCATCCTCGCATGGGTTATGAGAATTCCAGCGCTTATGGTGGGCCTTTGTCCTTCCTTTGCGAAACTTTGAAAGTGGGAAAAGAATAAATTATTGCATTCCTTTGCAAAGGAAACTACATCATAAGGATGCATAAAGGTCATAAGGTCATCCCCTCCCGCATAAATTATTAGTTTTGGATACCTATTGATTTCCACCACATCCTTTGCGTATTTACACAGCCTTTTGGAAAACTCCTTGTGAAAACTTTCACTTAAAGGCTCCTTCCTTATGGTGCTCTTTATACTGAGCCAATTCCCTACGTTGTCCCCATCAGAAAGTAATATGGCAAAGTAGGGATTTTTATGTTCAAGTTTATAAGTTTTTTTTATCTCATAGGCAACCTGAATAATTTTTTCCTTTATTTTTTCTAACTTTTCCCTTCCTAAAACCTCCTCCATGCTTTTAAAGAGACTCTCCCATGCCTCCCTCCTAAAAATTTCCGCTTCAACCTTTGTAGAGCCCTTTACTATCTCCCTCCTAACCAAAAAGGGTGTATCCTTTAAGTCCTCCTCTAAGGCCTTTAATCCCTCTTTAATTTCTCCTCCCATCTTAGCTAAGGCCTCCTTAAACTTTATACCCGCTACCTCCTCCGTTGATGGGTAGCTCCAATACTCCCTTTTTAAAATTTTCCTTTGGTGGAAATAATACTTTACCGCAAACCTCTTTACCAAGCAAACTCCACAAAGCTTCTCGCCTCCCCTTATGTGCCAGAGGTCTTCCTCCTTAAACAATTTTTTTAAACTTTCCCTATCCCAGTCTATGGCAAGGTGTAGCCTTTCCCCACACATAGTGCAACCGTCTGGAAAGTATCCATCGTAGGTGTAGTCATCAACCAAGGCTTTGTAGGGCCTCCAAGTCTTCTTTGCTCCCAAGAGCCTCCCTACTAGGTCGTAAGTAAAGCTGTATTTATTGGCTTTAACCTCCTCTTCCACTTTTAGGGTTTCCCTCCAATACCTTTCGTCAATCAGGGGAAGGGATAGGGAGAAGGGGTTAAAGTAATCCTTTACGTGCAGTAAGTATTGTTCCCTTGGACCTTTAAGGCTTAAACCCTTCCAAACGGACTCGTAAATATCTTCCCAAACTTTTTTAAACTCCTCCTCTACCCTTTCTTCTAAATTTTCGCCATAAACTATTGCCAACACCTTGTTGGGGTAGTTGGCAAGACCTTCTTTACTTTCTTCAATCTGGGGGTAGATTAGTTTCGCCCCCGAGTTTAATAAAAACTTTGCGACCCTTTCTGAAAGGTAAGAGAGTATAAAGCTTGCGGTAAAGAGGTCTCTGGGCCTCCTTGAAGTGGATATAAAACCCTGAACGGGTGAAAAGGTAAAGATTAGGAGCCTCTCCATAGCGGGACCTCCCTAAATCCAAAGGTCTTTAACCTATCTAAAATTTTATCAAAGGCATCCCTACACTTTTCCTCGTCAAGGGTAAGTGATATAGGTTTTGGGCGCTTTTGCCCCTTTAACTTCCAATACTTCCCCTTTGCCTGCACCTTCAATTTAGCCCCTTTGGGTAAGAACCTCCCCTTAAAGGCCAAAGCGTAAATACCATCCTCCTTAACGTTAAATAGGATGGTGGAGGCCCTCCTCCTGTCCCCCTCCCCTGAGTTGGGAAATTCTCCCCAAGTAATTTGGGCCCTCGCGTGTTGCCTCTTTTTACCCTTGTCATAAACGAATAGGCTCCTGCTCTGAAACATTACGGGAAGCCCAAGGGCTAAGTTGGTGTATAAATCGTCATAGTTTAGAGGCTTTTTGTTCCTTAAAAAGTAATAAACTACGGATAAATACTCTTTGGTCTTTTCTTGGTTACCCTTCCTCAACTTCTGGTAAATTTTCCCAAGCTCGGTTATGACCTCCTCCCAGTTTCTATACTTAAAGGGAAACCTTAAAAGGGTTAAAGACCTTAAATTGGGTAGCTCGGGAAGGCCCTTCCCCTTTTTTATATTAATCCCCCCAAGGACCTCCTCCCAATGGGAAGGTTTTAATAGCCCATAATTTACTTTAATTCCCCTCAGCCTCATACTGCCAAAGCCCTTCCTCGCCCTGTAACCTATACCACCAAAGCTTAAAGCCAACTCCACTAAATCTTTAACTACTTCCCTATACTTAGGTAAGGTTAGGACCTCCAACTTGAAGGAGCTTGGGGGACTTATAAACTCCCTACCCTTTCCCCCTAAGCCTAGGAGGTAGCTCGGTTTTGTGCATCTACTCGTAAGGATTTTTTCCGGCCTTACCCTTAAATAAACTTTTCCCGCACTTTCCTGAGTCCCCCAAATTTCCCCCTCGTATCTATAAATTTCCTCCGAGCTTTCTAAGAAGGTTGCAAGGACAACCTTCCACCACCACCTGAATAGTCCTACAAAGCTCGTAGGCCTTAGCTCCGCCACCTTTGGCTCCGCACCCCCTACGAAGGCGGGACTTAAAAACTCCACCTCAAACTCTAACCTCTCCATCTTTAAACCTCCCTCAACCTCCTTAAAAACTGTAAGTCAAGGACCTTAAAGTAAGTTCCCCTCTGGTAGTTGTATATGTATCCGAGGTTGTAATGCCCAAAGGCCACTCCAAGGAGAAAGGAGAGGGCAACGGGTGAAGATAGGAAAAAGTGAAAGATTTTAAAGCTCCTTTTACCCCTAAGCTCCTGCAAAAGGCTTGCCACCTCTTTGGCTATATCCTTTAAGCTTTCCGGGGGTAGGTTTCCAGCCCTCCTGTGGGTAACGATTAGGTAGGTTAGGTCCTTACCCCTGGTCCATTCCTTTACGTCCGCAACTAACTCGTGGTGGGATAGGGAAAGGAGGACCGCAAGCTCCTTGCCTTCACCCTCTAACCTAAATTCAATCTCCTTGTAGGTCCTAAGCCTTTCCTTTAACTCCCTTACGTTTTTTACCTCTATGGGGTAGTATCTTCCGTCTTGGTAGTGGTAGAAGGTAAAGGGCTTCTGGCTTCCAAAGACTATCCCCAAGGCAAGGGCCAAGGAGGAGGGAGAATTCATAGCAAGGTGTAGGTATTCCCTACCTTTTAACTTTTCGTCCAAGCCCTTTAACCTTTTGTAGATTTTTTGTAAGGTTTCCTCCCAAACCCTCTGCTCTCCGGGTAGATTTCCAATACTTAGGGTTAGCTCCTCCCTCCTTATGCCGTTTAGAACTTCAAGGAGGTGGAGCTTTTCGTTTAAGTCCTCTATTTTTAGGGAACTGTAAAAGCTATCCAGCTCCACTTGATAGTTTCCAGAGCTCTTGGTTATGTAAAAGGGGACTTGGTAAAATTCCGCATTCAGCCAACTTTGAACGCTCCTTACGTCCTTTATTTGGGAAACTTCCACCAGCCTGTAACCTAACCTCCTTGCCAAACTCCTCTTCCTACTCAAACCGTCCGCTTCGTGTATCCTCCCCCTTTTGTCTATCTTCCCCGAAAAGAGGACATCCTCTGGAACTTTATCGCAGGTCATACTAATGACCGCAGGTAGCATGTAACTTTCCCCCGAAAACTCCTCGTCAAAGAAAAGGGCAAAGCCTTCCTTTAAAAACTCCCTTATAGTCTCCATAGACTTTCTCAGGTGTTTTAGGTTGGTGATTACACCCTTTAAGTTTAAAATTGCCAGGGCCCTTATGAGCTTTTCCTCCCTTCCTACAACGGGAAATAGGAATTCCCTCCAAGGGGCGTAAAGGAGCCTCCTTGCCTCTTCAAGCTCCAGATTAAAGACTGAGGAGAGGACCTCCAAGCTGGGATAGACTCCCCTTTCCTTTACGTAGCGTATGGTCCAATACTGGGAAAGGGGAGGAAGACTCCAAAACTGAGAAAGAATTTCATCTATAAGGTCGTCCAACTTACCCGCATAAAGGAGTCCCTTTAAGTGCTCCCCCTCAATTTTAGAGAACCTGAACATTTAGCTCCTCCTCCAAGAAGGAGTAGGAGAGCCCCTTAGGTATTCCTTTTAAGATGATTTTTGGAGTTGCCTCACCTTCATAAATTACCTTCCCCATCAAGGAAATCCTTACCCTCTTACCTATTAGCTCCTGTGCAAGGTAAAGGGCTAAAGAATCTTCTTCAACCACCCCAAGCCAATTTTTACCCCTCAGGTATTCCTTCGTCTTTGCCGCAAGTAGAAGCTCCCTTTTACTGTATAAAAGATTTATTAAAGCTTTTGGAAAATTTACTACCTTTTCCTCCTCCTCTTCCCTTAC
>WFPT01000048.1 GCA_015487365.1 Aquificaceae bacterium | reverse complement strand
TATTTAAAAGTTTTAGTTGATGCTTGTAGGAAAAGCCCACCACATAGGAATACCAGAAGGAGTTTAGGGCGTCTAAGAGTAAAGAAAGCTTGGAAATTTTCCTGACCGCGGGTGGAGTGTAGGAGGGGGTTGTATCAACCCTAACCCACCTTCCGTCAATAAAGGCCTCTACCCAAACGTGGGCCAAGGAATTTGTAACTATGTAGTAATTCCCGTAAGGGTTTTTAATACCTCCTAAATAACCCCCCACCACCCTTGAAGGTATTCCCATAAGCCTCAAAAGCAGGGCGGTGGAGGAGGCAAAGTATTCACAGTTTCCCCTTTTGGATACAAAGAGAAAGTATTCTAAGGGATTACCCTCAAACTTTTCCAACTTTAAGGTGTATTTAAAGTCCTTAAAGAATTTATAAATTCTCCTTAACTTTTCGTAATCATCCTTGGCACCCTTGGAAAGCCTTTTTGCCAGCTCCCTTATGCTTCCTGGTAAATCCCTTGGAACTTTTAGGTATTCCTTCAATACTCCGTCCCTTGGCCTTTGGTTGGTGTAATAGACCGTATACCTTATGGGTTTTGTAAGCCTTTTTGGGAGCCTGTAATAACCACCCTTAAACCTCAAAGGCCTTACCTTTAAACCTTCCAATCTCCCAATAAAAGTTGCATAGTCTGGGACCGGTAGGAAGTCTTCAAAGGTTGGCTCTAATACTATCTTTAAGGGCCTCCCCCTCCACCTTAGCTCCCCTTCCCTTTCTTTAACCGTCCTTATCCAGGTGTTGGATACTAAGGTGTCAAAGACGGAAACCCTCCAATAGAAATTTTTGGGTAAGGTTTTTACGCCGTAAACCCTAAAAACTACCGTGTTGTCCTCCTGAATTTCTCCAACCTTCCCCACTTCCACCTCCTTTGAAACCCCTGACTTTAAGAGGCTCCTCTTTTGGTTTAGGAAGGAGAGGATTGGGTAGTCGGTCCTTGGTAGTATTAGAAAAAAGAGTAGGCTACTCATTAGGACCAGGAGGGGGAAGGCCAAACAAACCTTTAAAAATTCCTTTAAAAACTCCTTGCTCAATTCCCTGTTGTAGTTAGAGTAAAGGTTTATGAACATAAGGGCTACGCAACCTAAAAATAGTCCCAAGAGGAAGAAGATTAAAAAGAGGAGGTTTAGCCTAAATAGGGTTGAAACCGAAAGGGCAAACAGGCTCAAGGTTAAAATCTGATATAGGTCCCTTGGTTTTTTCTCCTCCAAGGACTTTATGGCCAAAAGCAAGAGTAAAACGTTTGTCAGGGGTTTTAGGAGGTTTTCCATACTCAAAAAGCTCAAAAAGTATAAAGAGAGGATGAAGCTAAAAAGGGTTAAGACCCACCTCCTTATGGGGTAGTAGTTTTTGTAGTCTAAGTAAATGCCCAAGAGATAAGTAAGGGAAAAGAGGAAGTAAAAGAGTTTGTCTCCAATACCAAAGAGGGATAAAAAGCCGTTTATTCCTACTAAGTGGGTTAAGATTAGGGCTAAATTCTTAGGTTTTAGCATTTTTGTGGGCTAAGCCTACTATCTCCTTAAAACTTTTAAATTCTTCCTCCCTTAAAAACTCTTCAAGACCCTTTATTATTTCCAAGGGGGAGAGGGGGTTGAAGAAGTTGGCGGTCCCTACCTGTATGGCACTGGCTCCCGCTAAGATGTGCTCTAAGGCAGAGTAAGTATCGTAAATTCCTCCCACTCCCACAATAGGTATTTTATCTCCAAAGCTTTCATAAACTTGATAGACCATCCTAACCGCAACGGGAAGTATGGCGGGTCCGGAGAGACCACCAAAGGTTTTAGAAAGGAAGGGCCTTTTCCTCCTTACATCAATCTTCATACCCAAGAGGGTGTTGATTAAAACTATACCATCCGCGCCCTCCTCTACGCAAACCCTTGCAAACTCCCTTACGTCCTCTACATTTGGGGAGAGCTTTACTAAAACGGGTTTTTTTACCGCTCCCTTTACCCTTGATATTAGCTTTGCCAAGGCCATTTTGTCGTGTCCAAAGTAAATCCCTCCCTTTTCCACATTAGGACAGGATACGTTCAGCTCGTAGGCCACTATACTTTTACAGTCTTCTAAACCTTTGCAAACTTGGACAAATTCATCTAAGGTCTCTCCAAATATGTTGGCTATTAGGTTTGTCCCTATTTTTTCAATTTTTGGGTATATTTCCTTTAAAAACCTTTCAAGGCCGGGATTTTGTAGCCCTATGGTGTTTAACATACCGCAGGGGGTTTCCACTATCCTTTGGGGTGGGTTTCCCTCCCTCTCTTTAAGGGACAGACCCTTTAAAACTATCGCTCCCAACTTAGAAGGCTCGTAGATTTTTTTACCTTCCAAGGCAAAGCCAAAGGTCCCACTGGCCACCCAAACGGGATTTTTAAACTCAACTCCAAAGAGTTTAACTTTTAGCAATTCTTTCCTCCAACTCCTTGAAAAATTTAGGCTCTTGCCTTTCAAACTCCATATATTTTCCTTCGGTAGGGTGCACAAAGCCAAGCCTTTTGGAAAAGAGGGCTATCCTACCCTTTAATATTTCTTCAAGGCCTCCCTTGTAGCCGTATTTTTTGTCTCCAAAGATGGGATGGCCCATAAAGCTTAGATGGACCCTTATCTGGTGCGTCCTACCCGTTTTTATTTTAATATCCAAAACGCTGTAATTTTTCCCACTCTTTATTAGTAGGTATTCGCTCTTTGCCTCCTTGTAGTTTATCCCAAAGACCTTCATCTTTGTCCTGTCCCTTGGGTCTCTACCTATGGGTAGATCTATAACTCCCATCCTCTCTTCCATCTTACCCACCACTATTGCCCTGTAAATTTTTAGGACCTTCCTCTCTTTAAACTGCCTTTGTAGGTTAAGGTGAGCCCTGTCCGTCTTTGCCACTACCATAAGACCCCCAACTTCCTTGTCAAGGCGATGGACTATACCAAGCCTTTCCCTCCCTCCAATTTTGGAGAGTTTTTCAAACCTTGAAAGGAGTAAATTTAAGAGGGTGTTTTCGTAGTTTCCCGGATGGGGATGGACCGCTAAGTTGTAGGGTTTTTCCAAAACACAAATATGTTCGTCCTCATAAATTACTTCCAAGCTTCCCTCCTTTGGCTTTATCTCCTTTTCCTCTTCTAAAAGGTGCATTAAAACCAAAGAGCCCTTCCTTACCCTATGGGAAGGCTTTTTTACAACTTTTCCTTCCACTAAGACCAAACCCTTTAAGATACTTTCCTTTACCCTTTCCCTTGAAAGTTTAAAGGTTTGACTCAAAACCTTGTCCAACCTCCCTTCCAGCTCAACCCTCCCTTCCAAGATGCGCTCCATCTTAGGTTTCCTTTACTACAAAGTAGGTAATCCCTCCCTCTTCGTAGCTCTCTATTAGCTTAAAGTTTAAAAAGTTTAGCTTTTCTAAGTTTCCCATCTCCACCAAGTACCTCAGGGTGTATGCCTTTAACTTTCCATTCTTTTTTATTACCCTTCCCTCCCTGTCGTAATACTTAAATCTGAAAAGTTTTAATCCCTTTGGTAAGAAGCTCCTAAGCTCTTTGGTTAGGAAGTCGTAGAAGGCAAAACCTTT
>WFPT01000047.1 GCA_015487365.1 Aquificaceae bacterium | reverse complement strand
GCTCCTTGGTTAAAACTTTAAGCTTTAAAGCTTTAAATTTTCTAAATTTTTTCCTCTTTGGGAAGAGGACTTCAAGTTTTCTTTTTAGGAGGAAGGATATAACCTTTAAGAGTTTTGCCGGTAAAATTAGGTTGTTTAATCCACCTTCTTCTAAAACCTTTAAGTAAAAGATTATAAATTGCTTTAAATCTACCTTCCAGGGGTCTAACTTACCTTCCCTAACTAACCTCTCTAAAAGTAAAAATTCTTCTAAACCTTTAAAGGACCCCGCGGGGGGCGGGGCCAAAAACTTATCCACTTTTAGGGAGCCTTATCCCAAAGATAAACTATATCTATGGGGGTATCTTCGGTGGTGCAGGAGCTGTAATTACCAGAGCCGTTGTTGGTAAAGACTAATGAGCTGGCATTTACAACCCTTATCCTTCCAGCGGCACTGTTTAGGGTGTTATCAACGGAACTATCTATCATCTTTGCCGCAAAGCAGGGGACATCGGTCATTATTAAACCGTTGAACTTCTTTGTGCCAGTGTTGGGACTAACCTGAGCCATTATAAAGTATCCGCTAAAAAGGTGTCTTGCAAGGTCCCTGTTGTCCGCATCGCTACCCAATATTTTAGCCTTCTTTAACTCCGCAAGCCATTGGTCTGGGTCAGTCGCGGTTGCTGAGGGAGTATTTGGGTTGCAAAAACCTACTGAGGGATTGTTGTCATAGGGCAAACCGGCTACGGAAACGTTTACATCCACCAAACCATCCCTGTTGCAATCTCCTGGAAACCTACCGTAGCGGTCGGAAAAGGTCCACATCATAGCTACCAGTCCCCTCATATCGTTTTGGAGTCTCTTGGCCCTTGCGTTGTTGATGAGCTCCTGACCCTTTAAGATGGCACCAATAATGATACCAATAATGACCAAAACGATAGCAAGCTCAATTAAGGTAAAACCCTTCCTCATACCTAACACCTCCTTAAAGTTTTTCCTCAAAAATATAATTATAATCCAAAGTTTGTAAAAAAAGTGTTAAAACTCATCAAGGAGCTTAAAGTCCTCTATGAACCTTTTGGGTATCTTTATCTTCTTAAAGGTTCCATCTACTATGGTTAAGGCAACTCCCTCCTCAACCCTTAAACTCCTTAAAACCTCCCTTGCGGTTTCCCTAAGCTCCTCCTCAAACTCCCTCTTACTTTCTTCCAGCTCTTTTAGCTCTTCCTCTAACTCCCTTTTAAATTCCTCCCCTTCCCTCAGAATTTGGGCAATCACCGAGCCCCTCTTTACGTAAAGGATAAACCTTCCCCCCCGTCTATAAACCATAAAGTCAGTTCCCTTTATGCCTATTGCCACGTTCCTTGAAATTACCTTAAAGTCTTTCCCCTTAAAGACCCTAAAATATACCCTCCCTTCCTTAACATAAACTTTATCCCTATCTACAACCAGAAGGGAGTTTTCCGTCAGGACCACCTTGTTTTTAAAGATTTTTATAAAGGCCAAACCTTTGTAGGTTCTTACCCTATCCCCAAGGTATAAACTCTCCCCACCCTTTAATTTTGTGGCCTTTAAGCTTCTAAAAAGCTTTACCTTCCCCTTTACCTTCACCACTACCCCTACCCTTTCAAGGGCAAAGGAGGGAAGGAGGAATACTAAAAGGAGTGTAATTTTTTTCATCCAAAGCTATTATAGCATCCTGTGCTAAAATAAAGTCATAAAGGGCTGGGGAAAAGCGCCTGCGGGGTGTCCCCAGTCCCAGTAGGGCGCTATACAAGTAGCCCCGCACCAGACCGTGCCGATGGCGCGGTTTGGTAAGGAGGGATAGGGGAAGGATGAGCATGAAGGAGCAGTTTGAAAAGGTATTAGACAGGCTCTTAGAGGTGGAGGGTGCGATGGGAGGGGTTATAACCTCAGAGGATGGAATAATAATAAGTTCTAAGACTAAGGTGGATATGGACGCGGAGCTCCTCGGGGCGCTGGCAAGTGGAAGTCTTACCTCCGTTCAGAAGCTTTTAGATGAGGCAAAACTTGGTAAGCTTGAATCCTTCGTCTTGGAGGGGGAAAAGGGGAAGGTCCTTTTGAGCAACCTACCGAGTGTGGGCATAATAGTCTTTTTGATAGGTAGTGAAAATATGAACTTGGGACTGGCAAAGCTAACCCTTGAAAGGGCCTCAGAGGATTTAGAGAGGGAGGTGTGATGGAGGTAGAGGAGTTTAGAAACTGCAAAATTCCAAAGGAGCTTTACTACAACTTAGAAAATCAGGTTTGGTTTAAGGTTGAAGAGGATGGTAGCGTAAGGATAGGGCTAACGGACGTAGGGCAGACCAAGGCTGGGAAAATAGTAAATGTTAGGATAAAGGCGGTAGGTAGGTTCGTAAAAAAGGGCAAACCCTACGGTTCCTTAGAAAGCGGAAAGTGGGCTGGTCCTATCCCCGCGGACGTAGAGGGCGAGGTAATAGAAAGGAATGAGGAGCTCTTTGACAGACCTGAGCTCATAAACGAGGACCCCTACGGGAAAGGATGGATTTTGAGGATAAAGCCCACCAACCTTGAAAGGGACTTAAAGGGATTAGTAACGGGTGATGAGGCGGTAAAGGAGATGAAGAAGATAATAGAGGAGGAGGACATAGACTGCGGTAGCCACTCCGTTGCGGAGGTAACCAAGCAGTTTTACAGATGAAAGGCTCCGCCCTCTTGTTTATGCTAATCTCCTGGTCCCTCATAGTTTCCTTGGTTACCTTTTGCTTTACCCTACTCCTCTTCAAGGGCCAGGGGACAAAGGTTAAAGAAGAAAGGGAAGAGGAGGAAAACTTTGAGGAAATAACGTGAAGTATTTTTTCTTGGGCTTTTTCTTTTCTCTTTCAATCTTACTCCTTCCCTTTCAAATCTTTAACTCTCCAAGGCCCAAGGCCATAAAGTTTAAAAAGGTTTCCTTAAAGGACTTTAAGTTGGAAAGGGTAAGGGGCGGAACTTTAAGGATTTGGTTATCCTCAGACCCAAAGACCTTAAACCCTGTCCTGGCCCAGGAAACCACCTCAACGGAGGTCTTAGACTACCTTTTTGTAGGTCTCTTTAAGTTTGACCTAAAAGACTTTAAGGTAAAACCTGAGCTGGCAAAGTCTTACAGGATAGAGAAGGGGGGAAGGGTAATAGTGGTGAAATTAAGGGACAACCTGTATTGGAGCGACGGGAAAAGGATTACCGCGGAGGACGTAGTTTTTACCTACCAAAAACTTTATTTAAACGACAAAATACCAAACTCTTACAGGGACATGCTCTTAGTGGATGGGAAAAAGATTAAAGTTAAAAAGGTAAATGAGCTCACCGTCAAATTCATCTTACCAAAGCCCTTTGCCCCCATACTGATGGCCCTAACCTCCCCCATACTGCCAAAGCACGCCTTAGAAAAGTATCTGAGGGAGGGAAACTTTATTTCAAAGGCTTGGAACGTAGGGACCGAGCCAAAGCAAATAGTGGTAAATGGGCCTTACCTTTTAAAGGAATACTTAAAGGGTCAAAGGATAGTCTTTGAGAAGAACCCTTACTATTACAGGAAGGGACTACCCGTTGTAAAGAAAATAGTGGCCCAAATCGTTCAGGACCCTGAAACTTCCCTTTTAAAGTTTTCAAAGGGTGAGATAGATTACAGAGGGGTATCAGCTAAGGAGCTCTTATACTTAATAGGTAAGAAGGGAATAGAGTTTTACGATTTAGGTGAAACACCTTCTATAACCTTTTTGGCCCTAAACCAGAACCCAAGAAGTAGCGTAAAAAAGTATAAGTTAAGGTGGTTTAGGAACCGCCTTTTTAGGGTAGCCCTCTCCTATGCCATAGACAGAAGGAACATCTGCAAGTTGGTCTTTAACGGCCTCTGTGAGCCCCTTTACACCCCCATAACCCCCGCCAACTCAAACTACTACCAGGAGGACTACTACCCTAAGTATCCCTACAACCCAAGGAAGGCCAAAGAAATACTAAAAGAGCTCGGCTTTAAGGACGAAGACGGAGATGGCGTATTGGAGGATAAAGAGGGCCACCCCTTAGTCATAACCCTACTCACCAACTCGGGAAACAGGGAGAGGGAGATGATGGGAAATCTCATCAAGGAGGACTTAAAGAGGGTGGGGATAAAGGTAATTTTTAGACCCATAGACTTTAACACCTTGGTTTCCAAACTAACGAGCCCCCCCTACGACTGGGAGGCGGTGATAATAGGTTTAACTGGCTCCCTGGACCCCCACTTTGGTAGAAACGTATGGCACTCCTCCGGCTCCCTGCACCTGTGGAATCCAAGTCAGAAAAAACCTTCCTACACGTGGGAGAGGGAGGTGGATAAACTCTTTGACTTGGCAAGCGTTGAAATGGACCCAAGGAGGAGGAGGGAGCTTTACAAAAGGGCCTTTTGGATAATAAGCTACCAGCAACCCCTTATATTTTTAATAGTCCCTAAGTCCCTGATGGCCTCCTGGGATTATTTGGGAAACTTTTACCCGACGGTCTGGGGTATTTACGAAAGGGACCACCTGGGCTTTAAGTTAAAGGATTAAAATTAGAGCTATGGGAAGGAGGGAGAGAAGAATAATTGAGGAGCTCAAAATAAAGCAGGGGGATACTTGGAGGGTTTTAAAGATTATGAGCGAGTTCGTAAGGGGCTTTGACGAGCTTTCGGACTTAGGACCCGCGGTTACCTTCTTTGGGAGCTCCCGCTTTTCAGAGGATAACAAATACTACAAGCTAGCCTATGAAACAGCTTTCTTGCTGGGAAGGAGGGGATTTGCCATAATAACGGGTGGAGGACCGGGAATAATGGAAGCTGCAAACAGGGGTGCCAAGGACAGCGGTGCGGTCTCCGTGGGCCTAAACATAGACATACCCAAGGAGCAAATACCCAACAGGTACCAAACCGTATCTTTAAGGTTTGACTACTTCTTCGTAAGGAAGGTCATGCTTATGAAGTATGCTTTAGCATACGTAATATTCCCCGGAGGCTTTGGAACCTTTGACGAGCTCTTTGAAGCCCTAACCCTAATACAGACCGGAAAGAGTCACAAATTCCCCTTAATCCTCTTTGGAAAAGAGTTTTGGGACAACTTCTTAAAGTTTTTAAGGGAAACACTCCTAAGCTTTAAGACCATAGACGAGGAGGACTTAAACTTGGTGAAGGTGGTGGATAAACCAGAGGAAGTTTTAGAGATAGTTTTGGAAAGGTCCAAGGAAAAGTATCACTACTTAAAGGAGTATTACAAGGAGGAGACCGAATATATGAAAAAGATAAAGGAGGTGATTAAAAATAGGTAGCCTTTAAATACTTTGCGCCCTTTATAAGTTTTTGGGGTGAAGGAATTAAAAAGTATTCCTCCTTTAAGAAAAGTTCCTTAAAGTCCTTAAAGTCCCTTTTGTTAGGGCAAACCTC
>WFPT01000046.1 GCA_015487365.1 Aquificaceae bacterium | reverse complement strand
TAATTGAATTTCAAGAGGAAATAGGGCTTGATGTTTTGGTCCACGGTGAGTTTGAAAGGACCGATATGGTAGAATTCTTTGCCCAAAAGCTTGAAGGGATAGCAACCACAAAGCACGGCTGGGTAATCTCCTACGGCTCAAGGGTTTATAGGCCTCCCATAATTTATGGAGATGTTTATAGGAAGGAGCCTATGACCTTAAAGGAAATAACCTATGCCCAGTCCCTTACAAAAAAACCCGTAAAGGGAATGCTCACTGGACCCATCACCATACTAAATTGGAGCTATTACAGGCAGGACATACCAAAGGAGGAGATAGCCTACCAGATAGCCTTGGCTTTAAGGGACGAGGTGAGGGACTTAGAGAGGGAAGGCATAAAGGTAATCCAAATAGATGAGCCCGCTTTTAGGGAAGGAGTCCCCTTAAAGAAAAAAGACTGGAAGGATTACTTTAATTGGGCAATAAAGAGTTTTAGGCTATGCTCTAACGCAAAACCCCAAACCCAAATACACACCCACATGTGCTACTCTGAGTTTAACGAAATAATAGAATACATATACCAACTGGACTTTGACGTAATATCCATAGAGGCATCCCGTTCAAAGGGTGAGATAATTAAGGCCTTTGAAGAGTTCAAGGGTTGGGACAGACAGATAGGCATAGGTGTTTATGATATCCATTCACCCGAAGTTCCTACAAAGGAGGAGATAAGGGAAGTTTTGGAAAGGGCTATGAGAGTTCTACCCAAGGAGCTCCTTTGGGTAAATCCCGACTGTGGATTGAAGACCAGAAACTGGGAGGAGGTAAAACCTTCCTTAAAAAATATGGTAGAAGTAGCGAGGGAGCTAAGAGATGCATCATCAACATAAAAGGCACTATAGCCATAAAAGTCATGTAGAAGAATTAAAAAAGAGAGCTATCTTATCAACCATTTTAGCTATTCCGGTAATTTTATCTTCGGAAACTTTCCATAATATAACGGGAATCAAGTTGCCCAATTTTTTAGGTAGCTCTTTTCTTTCCCCCCTTTTATCAACTTTAATTTTCATATACGGAGGCTCCTTCTTCATAAAGGGAGCCCTAAAGGAGCTTAGGAAAAAACTTCCAGGGATGATGACCTTGGTTGCAATCGCTATAACTGTATCTTATCTTTACAGCCTTTATTCTTTAGAGCACGGAGGAAGAGAATTTTTCTGGGAAATAGCATCCCTTATTTCAGTAATGCTATGGGGACATTGGATAGAGATGAAATCCCTATTAGGTACAGGTAAGGCCCTTGAGGAACTCGTAAAGCTTATACCTTCTAAGGCAAACCTTCTAAAAAATGGAAAAGTGGTAGAAATTCCCATAGATGAATTAAAGGTAGGAGACGTAATCTTAATAAAACCGGGAGAAAAAGTTCCCGCTGATGGTAAAATCCTTGAAGGAAGTTCATACTTAGATGAATCTATGCTAACAGGAGAAAGTAAGCCCATTTTAAAAAGAGCAGGCGGTAAGGTAATAGCTGGCTCTATAAACCTTGATGCACCTTTAAAGGTTGTAGTTGAAAAGGCGGGAGAGGAAACATACCTAAGTCAGGTTTTAAAATTAGTAAAGGAAGCTCAGCGGTCAAAGACTAAGCTCCAAAACATAGCGGATAGAGTCGCCTTTTATCTCACCATAATAGCGGTCGGCTCAGGTTTTATCTCCTTTGCTGTTTGGAAACTGTTAGGGGCTAATACGGATTTTGCAATGGAGAGAGCTGTAAGCGTTATGGTAATAGCTTGTCCCCATGCTTTGGGTTTGGCCATACCGCTAGTGGTTTCTATTGCTACTTCTTATTCCGCAAGGATGGGAATACTTATAAGAAACAGGTTAAGCCTTGAAAGAGCAAAGGATGTAAATGTAGTAGTCTTTGATAAAACGGGAACACTTACCGAAGGTAAGTTTAAGGTTTCGGATTTATTTACCAAGATAAAAGAGGAGGACTTCTTAAAACTCCTTATGAGCTTAGAACAAAACTCAGAGCATATAATAGCACGAGCTATAGTGAATTATGCAAAGGAAAAGGGGATAAAACCTTCGGAAGTTAAAAACTTTAAAGTGTTAGCGGGTAAAGGAGTTGTTGGATTAGTTAATGAACAAGAAGTTGCTGTAGGAAATTTACTATTTATAAAGGAGATATGTAATGAATTGGATGGGAAAATCCTAAAAAAGGCTAATAATCTTATGAAAGAAGGTAAAAGCGTAGTATTTGTTTCGGTAAATAAGGAATTAGTTGGTTTTGTAGCCCTATCAGATGAAGTAAGAAAGGAATCCTTAGAAGCAATAAGAGGTTTAAAAGCCAAAGGGAAAAAAGTTATTATGATTACAGGAGATTCAAGAAGAATAGCGGAATATGTTGCAAACTTTTTAGGTATAGACGAATTTTTTGCAGAAGTTTTACCACACCAGAAAGCTCTTAAAATAAAGGAACTTCAAGAAAGAGGTTTTAAAGTAGCCATGGTAGGGGACGGAATAAACGATGCACCAGCTTTAACACAGGCGGATGTAGGCATAGCTATAGGTGCGGGAACGGATGTTGCCTTAGAGAGTGCGGAAATCATTTTGGTAAGAAATGATCCAAGAGATGTTATAAAGGTATTAGAGATTTCGGAAAAAGCGGTGAGCAAGATGTATCAGAATCTATTTTGGGCTTTAAGTTATAACCTCTTTGCAATACCTCTTGCAGGTGGAGTAGGAATAAAATGGGGTATAATATTAAAACCGGCGGTAAGCGCCATACTTATGAGTTTAAGCACCGTGATAGTTTCTATAAATGCTTTATTGATGAAGTTTAAAACTACATGAGATTTAGGAGGTTTTCAAGGAAGGTGGCCTTTTTCGTCCTATACCGATGGGACGTTAGAAACGAAGAGCCAAGGATAATTGAGGAGGAGGTCCTTTTAGAATTAAAACCGACTGAAAGGGCCAAAGAATACGCGCAAAAGCTATTAAAAACAATCTTTGAAAAACTGCCCGAAATTGACGTTATAATTGAAGAGCACCTGGTGGGTTGGAGTTTAGACAGGTTGGGAACGGTGGAGAGGGCCCTGTTGAGGCTGGGGGTTGGGGAGCTCCTGTTTTTAGGTGTTGAGGACCCGGGGAGGGCCTTTATAGATTACGTGGATATAGCCAAGGAATACGTGGGAGAAAGGGGCGCAAAGTTTATAAACGGTGTCCTGTCAAAAATTTACAGGGATTTTGTCAAGGACAAGGTTGGGGAAGAGCCCCAAAACTAAAAGGAGGATTGAGGAGGTAATCAGGGTGGTCATCTCACCTACGCTGAGGGGAGCCCTTTCAAAGCTCTTAAACCTTTCGTCTAAGAACATAACCTTTACAACCTTTAAGTAATACCCCGCCGATATCAAAGAGGCCAGGGCAAAAAGAACCGCAAGGAGGGTTAAGTTTTTGTCCATAAGTATGAAAAAAATACCAAGTTTTCCTACAAATATAGCCATAGGGGGTATTCCTATTAGGGCAAATAAATTCAGAGCTAAGATTGAAGAAAGGAGCCTTTCTTCCTTAAAGAGACCACTAAAATCTACAATCCGATGGTTCCAGCCCCTTTTTTTCTCCAATACGCTTAAAACTATAAAGGATGAGAGGGTGGCCAAAGCGTAGGAGAATACGTAAAAGAGCATAAATTTGATGAGCTCCTTATCTACTACGCTCAGAGCTACGAGAAAATAGCCCGCGTGGGCAACGGAAGAGTATGCCAAAAGCCTCTTTACCGAATTTTGTGTGTAGGCCACAAAACTCCCATAAAACATGGAAAGGGTAGCCATCAGACCCACTACATACTTCCACTGGGGAACCGCCGGGAAGAGGTAAAGGGAAAGCTTTGAAAGGAAGAAAAATAGCCCCACCTTTGGAACGGTGGCTATAAAGGATGTGGTAGGGGTTGGAGCTCCTTCATAAGCGTCTGGGGTCCAAAAGTGGAAGGGGAAGGCGGAGACCTTTAAGCCTATTGCAAATATGAGGAGGGATATGCCTAAAACCAGTAAAGTGTTGTAATCTTCAAACCTTTTTAGGTTAAAGCTCCCCGTTGCTCCGTATATGAGGGCTATACCTAAGGTAAAGAGGGAGGTCCCTATGGTCCCAATAAGGAGATATTTAAAACTACCCTCCTTTGAAGGGTAGTCCCCTTTTAGGAGGGAAACTAAGAGGTATGCACTTATAGAGTAAAGCTCCAAACCTACAAAGGCTACTATTAGGTTTTTGGTGGTTAGTAAGACCATTAAACCCAGTAGGGTAATAAGGTAAAGGTAGGAAAGCTCCCCGTATCTTGAATCCTTTCTGTTAAAGTAGTCATAACTTGCCAAAAAGATTAGGGAAGTTAGAAAGAGCATAAGGCTTTTACCAAAGCTTGAAGAAAGGAGCACTGAAAGGAGAAAGGATAGGAGGGTGAGGGAAAAACCCGTCCAGAAGAGCAGGTTGAAGGGTAAGTTTAAGAGCTCCAAGAGGAATAAAACGAGAGCCCCCGCCAGAACTATACCTTCTATGGAAAACTCCCTTAAAGCTTCCATCGGCCAAGTATTTTACCACACCAAAGATTTATGACGAAACTCACTTGACAGGTGCAAAAATTTTTGGAAAATTTTTAGGAAAAGGTTTAGGAGGTGAAAGGATGGAATTTAGGCATGTCTTCATATGCGTAAATCAGAGGCCACCGGGAGCTCCCATGGACAGTTGTGGAAACAGGGGAAGTAGGGAAATATACCAGGCCTTTATGGAAAAGGTTCAGATGGACCCAGAACTTATGATGAGCGTTGTTATTACCCCTACGGGGTGTTTGGGACCTTGCGCCTTGGGACCCAGCATAGTAGTCTATCCCGAGGGGGTTTGGTACGGAAACGTTAAATTGGAGGACGTTGATGAAATAATAAACTCCCACCTAAAAGAGGGGAAGGTGGTAGAAAGGTTGGTGGTTTCAAGGGGTAAGCCTCCCGGAATGGTATAACTTTATGTTAAAAGAGTTTTCCCCCTACTTAGAGTATAAAGATGGCATCCTTCACTTTGACGGGGTAAATCTCTTAGAGCTCGTAAGGGAGTTTGGAACACCCCTTTACGTATACAGTGAAAGCCACGTAAGGGAAAGGGCCAGGGAGTATAAGAAAAACTTTAAGGATGCCCTCCTTTGCTTTGCGGTAAAGAGTAACTACAACCTTCACCTTTTAAGGATTTTGGGGGAGGAGGGTTTTGGAGCGGACGTAGTTTCGGGAGGGGAGCTATACCTTTCCTTAAAGGCGGGTATTAAGGGGGAAAAGATAGTATATGCGGGCGTTGGGAAGACGGAGGAAGAGATTAAACTGGCCATAGGGGAAGGGATACTGATGTTTAACGTAGAATCCGAGGAAGAGTTGTATTTACTGGACGAGCTGAGCAAGTCCCTAAAAAAAAGGAGTAGGGTTTCCATAAGGGTAAATCCCCAGATAGACCCAAGGACACACCCCTACATAGCCACCGGAATTAGGAACTCTAAGTTCGGTATAGAGTATTCAAGGGCCTTGGAAGTCTATAAGAAGGCCAAAACCTTAAAGAACTTGGAGGTGGTTGGAATACACTGCCACATAGGCTCTCAGATTTTAGAGCTTTCGCCCTTTGAGGAGGCCTTCTACAAGATATCTAAGCTCTGTGAGGAGCTCCTGAACCTTGGAATTGAGCTTAAATACATAGACCTTGGAGGGGGCTTAGGGATAAAGTACAGGCCCGAGGATGAGGAGATTAGCTTAGAAGATTACAGGAGGGTGGTTGAAAAGTTCTTCAAGGGTTTCCCCTCACGGATAGTTTTAGAGCCTGGAAGGTCGGTGGTGGGAAACGCTGGAATTTTAATAACTCAGGTTCAATTCTTCAAGCAAAAGGAAGGTAAAAACTTCCTGATAGTGGATGCGGGTATGAACGACCTCCTCAGACCCTCCCTTTACTCTTCCTACCACCACGTGGTAGGTTTGAGGGAAGGGGAGGAGTTCGTAGTGGGGGATTTAGTAGGGCCAATATGCGAGAGTGGAGACTTTTTGGCCAAGGGAAGGAAGCTACCAAAGGTAAAAAGGGGTGATTACCTGTGTATATTGTCCGCGGGTGCCTACGGTTTTAGCATGTCCTCTAACTACAACCTAAGACCAAGGCCCGCGGAGGTTTTACTTTCCAAAGGAAATTATAAACTCATAAGGAGGAGGGAAACCTACCAGGACTTCCTAAAATGGTTTTAGTCTTAGATTACGGGATGGGAAACCTACTCAGCGTTAAGAAGGCCCTTGAGGAGGTTGGCTTTAAGGTTAAAGTATCTCAGGATTGGAGGGAGGTAAAGGGGGCAAGCCTTCTGGTCCTACCAGGGGTTGGGGCCTTTGGCGATGCGGTTAAAAACTTAAAGAGGTTAAACCTCTTTGAAGAGGTAATAGATTACGTTAAAGGGGGAAAACCCTTCTTTGGCATATGCTTGGGTATGCAACTCCTCTTTGAAAGGAGCTACGAGTTTGGAATTAACGAGGGCCTTGGTCTTATAAAGGGTGAGGTGGTGCGCTTTCCCAACCGTTTAAGGGTCCCCCACATAGGTTGGAACCAAGTTTGGAAGAGGAAGGAAGAGGGAGTGTTGAAGGGCATAAGGGAGGGTGAATACTTTTACTTTGTCCATTCCTACTACTGCAAGCCAAAGGAGGAGGATGTAATTTTAACCACCACCGACTATGGAATAGAATTTACCTCCTCCATCTTAAAGGGAAACATCTTTGCGGTCCAGTTTCACCCCGAAAAGAGCCAAAGGGCAGGTTTGAGGTTACTAAAAAACTTAAAGGAGATTTTTTAAGTCCAACTTACCGTCAAAGACCCACCTTACGCTACCTTCTAAGTGAAGGTATTGGCCCTTTTTGTAAATGGTGAGGACCTCCCCCCCTCTGGTAATTATTGAGGTAGGAAATTGGGTAAAACCCAAAAGGGCGGAAACGTGTGCTACCGCGGTTGCCCCAGTCCCACAGGAGAGGGTCTCCCCCTCAACACCCCTCTCGTAGGTCCTGACCTTTACCGTCTTTTCGTCCAAAACCTGAGCAAAATTTACGTTGCTCCCCTTGGGTTTAAACTCCCTTGAAAACCTAATCCTTCTCCCCACGCTCAAAACGGGAAATTTTTCCAGCTCCTCTACAAAAACTACAAAGTGGGGGACACCCGTGTTGGTAAAGTATCCTCTATAACCTTCCACCTCCTTTTCTTGAACTTCTCCCGCCTCGGTTAGCTGAACCCTTACCCTTTCACCCTTTATAAGGGTAGGTATTAAACCTACTTCCGTTTCAAGGACTACCTCCTCCTTCTTGACCAACCCCCTGTCGTAGGCAAACTTTACCGCACACCTTGAGCCGTTTCCACACATTTCCGCAACCGAGCCATCTGAGTTAAAGAACTTCCACCTAAGGTCACCCCCCTCCCTTGGCTCCTTTAAAATTATTAGTCCGTCCGCACCTACTCCCCTGTGGCGCTCACAAATCCTCTTGACAAAATCTTTAAGCTCTAAGCCCTTTAAAGAGCCTTCAAACTTTCCATCCCAGTCGTTGATGATTATAAAGTCATTCCCCGAGCCCTGATATTTGGAAAATTCTATCCGCATAGCTAAAAGTATAGCACGGAGGGACTAAATTAGTTTTTATGGACGAAAGGCTATTAAAGGTTTTGGCCTGCCCGGTCTGCAAGGGGGATTTGGAGCTAAGGGGAGAAAAACTAATATGTAAGGTCTGCAAGAGGGAATACCCCATAAAGGAGGGAATACCTATACTCCTGCCAGAGCCTAAGGATAAATCCCAAAATCTTTGAGCCTTTCATAAAACCTGTTTATAGCACCCCTTATTAGGTTAAAGGCGTCCCTACCCGACTTTAAGTCAAGGTCCCTCATTAGGGTCTTTAAGTCCCCCTCAAAGTATTGTTTTTTTATTACCGTCCTGTAAGGCTCGTCTAAGGAGTTTATGGCCCTTTCAACGTCTACGACAGTTAAGATAAACCTTTCAAACTTTGCCCCCCTCCTTAAACTTCCCCTCAGCCACTTTTTCTTCCTAACCCTTAAAGGAAAAACGGAGAAGGTGCTAACACTTTTTTCCTTTGCCTCCTCATACTTTTTTAAGACCTCCCTTACAAAGTCCCTCTTAAAGTGGTAAAGGTTATACCGTCCGTTTCCCTCCATAACCTATTAATTTTAGCCTCGGAGACTAAGATTTTTGGGTAATTTTCACCTTCTGGCTTTTTTTCATTTTGATATGCTTATAGGGAGGGTATGAGGCTGGAAGTTTTAGGGGCCTACGGGGGAAGGCATAAAAACCTTGGGACAACCTGTTTTAGGGTAAGGGAGGACCTACTTATAGATGCTGGGAATATATTAAACTCCTTGGAGGACGAGGAGCTCTTAAAGGTAGAGCATATATTTTTAACCCACGCGCACTTGGACCACGTGGTGGATATTCCCTTCCTGATAGACTACACTTTCAGGTTTAGGGAAAGACCCCTAAACATATACGGCCATCCCGAAACCATAAAGGCGGTAAGGAAGCACATAATGAACTGGGACATATGGCCTGAGTTTAGCTCCATAAGGCTTATAAACACGGGGGACTTTTCCATAAACTACGTCCCTATTGAGCCCGGGGAAACCTTAAACTTTGGAAACGTAAAGATTAGCGGGTTTTCCAGCAACCACACCATACCTACCCTGGGATACCTGATAGAATCGGAGGAGGGAACCGTTGTAATAAGTGGTGATACCTATAAGAATAAAATCCTTTGGAAGAACGTAAACGGAAACAAAAGGGTCAAGGCGGTTATAGTGGATGTTTCCTTTCCCTCCTTTATGAGGAACATAGCAGAAGCCAGTCTCCACAACACCCCCCAAACCCTCTTAGAGGACATAAGTGAAAACTTAAACCGCTACGATATAAAGCTTTATGCATACCACTTAAAGCCTTCAACCTTAAAGGAGGTAGAAAGGGAGTTAAAGGAGCTCCTTCCAGACGTTGAAATTTTAAGGGACGGGGACTTTGTGGAAATAAAGGAAAAGGTTTGATAAAATTTAAATTTATGCCTAAAAGGTTTTTGGTAATCCTTTTTATATTTATAGGCCTTTCCTACCCCCAGGACAGGTTTTCCCCACAATACTTAAAGGGCTATTTTTACGATGCAAAGGGGCTCTTAACCTCACCCCTTCACTTTAATAAGAGGGATTGGGGGAAGGTGGCCCTCTATTCTGGAGTTTTTCTAACCCTATACACCTTT
>WFPT01000045.1 GCA_015487365.1 Aquificaceae bacterium | reverse complement strand
CTATTGAAGTTTCCCCCTAAAAGTTTTTCAAGCTCCCCACTATAAAACTTAAATAGGCCTCTTTGGGTTATTAAAAATATATCCTTATCCTTGGAAAATATTGCCCTTATTTCACCAACCTCTCCGTAAAGATTCTTAGAAAATATTACTTTTTCCTCTTCTACGTTCAGTATAACGAGCCTACCGTCAATACTAACAAATATCAGCTCCGGATAGTTTAGCTCTATTATTCCATTAGGTCTAAAGCCTTCCCCTGAAAACCTCTTACTCTTCCAGCTCCTACTATCGTAGACCACAAGGTAAGGGGGCATACCTACGCCAAAGTATCCCTTTGAATACCTTACATCCACCAGAGACTGGGCCAAGGGTCTTGCTATCTTCTTCCTTTCCAAGAACCAATTATAAAGGATTAAATTCCCAAACCTCCTTCCCACCAAAATCCACCTTCCGTCCGAGGAAAAGGCAACGTCACTCACCCAAAACTCGGATAGCTTTTCGTCCAAGCTCTCCTCAAAGGGCTCCTCCCCCTTAAACTCTATCCTATCTATCTTTAAACCGCCTTTACCTTTAAACAGGTTAAGCATAATAAGAATATAATAATAGCTTTTAACTAAGGCACCTGTGGTAGAATTTAAGCTATGGACTGTGTATTCTGTAAGATAGTTAAGGGTCAGCTACCCTCAAAGAAGGTTTTTGAAGATGAAAGGGTTTACGCCTTTGAGGACATTAACCCGGTGGCACCTACCCACGTTCTTATCGTTCCCAAAAAGCACATAGTGGGACTACAAGAGCTAACAGAAGAGGACGCCTGCCTGGTAGGGCACATGTTCGTAGTGGCCAAGAGGATAGCCCAGGAGAGGAACTTAAAGGGTGGTTACAGGACGGTCTTTAACGTGGGTGAGGATGCGGGACAGAGTGTCTTTCACCTCCACCTCCACCTAATAGGGGGTAGGAAGATGGCCTGGCCACCCGGATGAAAAGGGTTTCCTTTAAAGAGGGTGTAAGGGAGCCCTGCGCCTGCACCGTTGGAAACTTTGAGGGGATACACTTAGGGCACCAAAAGCTTATAAAGGAAGTTTTAAAGTTTAAAGGTTTAAGGTCCTGCCTCATAACCTTTGAGCCCCCCACCTCTTACTTTTTTAAGGGGGAGTGTAGGCTAAACACCTTAGAGGAAAAGGAGGAGGTCCTGAGGGACCTTGGCTTAGATTACTTAGTAGTTGTTGACTTTAACGATAGCTTTGCAAAGTTAAGTGCAAAGGAATTTTTAAGGCTTTTAAAGGAGAGGATAAACCTAAAAGTTTTGGTGGTAGGTTACGATTGGAGGTTTGGGAGGAAAAGGGAGGGAAACTACGAGCTCTTAAAAAAGTTCAACTTAGAGGTAAAAGTCTTAGAGCCCGTCCTGATAAAGGGTAAGGTGGTTAAAAGCTCTCTAATAAGGGGGCTCCTTAAAGAGGGCAAGGTGGAGGAGGTGAAGGAATTTTTGGGGAGGCCTTACACTTTAAAGAGGAAGGTTTTAAGGGGTAAGGGTTTAGGGAAAAGCTTAGGATTTCCTACCGCAAACTTAGAAAAGAGTCAAGGGCTTTGCCTCAAAGAGGGTGTTTATGTGGTTAGGGTGGAGGATAGATTTTTAGGGCTTGCCAACTACGGTATAAGGCCCACCTTCAACGGGAGGGAAAAAGTCTTAGAGGTTCATATACTAAACTTTTCAGGGGACTTGGTAGGTAAGACCTTAAAGGTAGAATTTTTAAAGTTTTTAAGGGAGGAGAGGAAGTTCCCCTCAAAGGAGGAGCTGATAAGGCAGATAAAAAAAGATTTAGCGGTTGTAAAGGAAAGCTTCAATCTGTAGGAGTAGCTCCTTTAAATTCCTCTTATCCTTTGCGGAAACAAAAACCACCGGATGTTTTAAAGCCCTCACTTCAAGCTTTAGGACCTGGAGCTCCTCCTCCGTTAGCAGGTCTATCTTGTTAAAAACGTAAATTTTGGGCTTTTGGTTTGCCCCTATTTCTTCCAAAGTCCTTTCTATAACTTCAAGCTTTTTCAGGTAATCCCTATCCTTTGCGTCTAAAACTACCAAAAGGAGGTCTGAAAGGGTAACCTCTTCCAGGGTGGTCTTAAAGGATTCTATGAGCTGGGGAGGGAGGTTCCTTATAAAACCTACCGTGTCGGTAATAACTACCTTCTTCCCGTTTAGATAGCGCAGGGACGTCCTCGTATCCAAGGTGGCAAAGGGTATGTTTGCTATGAATACATCCTTGCCCGTTAAGCTTTTTAGGAGGGTTGATTTTCCCGCGTTGGTGTATCCAACGAGGGCCACCTTAAATATGTTCTCCCTCCTCTTCCTCTGTTCCCTTTTAACCTTCCTCAGCTCTTCAAGCTCCCTCTTTATCTTCTTAATCCTTTCCTTTATAATCCTCCTCCTCTTTTCAAGCTCCTTTTCTCCTGGCCCCCTCGTCCCGACTCCACCCCCAAGTCTTGAAAGCTCCTTACCCTTTCCGTAAAGCCTAGGTAGTTGGTAGAGGAGTTTTGCCAGCTCCACCTGTAACTTTGCCTCCTTACTCTTTATCCTCTCTGAGAATATCTCTAAAACTATGTCCGTCCTGTCAAAGACCCTAACCCCAAGCTCATCCTCTATGTGTCTAAGCTGGGAGGGGGAAAGGTTGGTGTCAAAGACTACGCTGTCCGCATTTACCCCCTTTACTATCTCCTTTACCTGCCTTATCTTCCCCTTCCCCAGGTAATACCTTGGGTCCTCCTCAGCCCTCTTTTGAATTACAAAGCCCAAATACTTACCCCCGATGGCCCTTACCAGAGAAGACATTTCAAAGAGGGACTCATAACTTTCCCTTTCCCCCTCACCCCTCTTTATGAGCTTTACCACGATAGCCCTCATACTTAACTAAAATAGTATTTTTAAAGGGAAACCAACTTTACTCATATTTCTTTTCCAAGGGGTCCCCTGACCCTTGACATAGACCCAAAAATTTGGGATAATTTTCCTATGGCGGTTTTGGTAAGGGTCCCAACGCCCCTTAGGAGGCTTACCAACGGTCAGGGGGAGGTTGAGGTAGAAGGCTCTACCGTAAGGGAGGTTATAGAAAACTTGGACAGGCAGTTTCCCGGCTTTAAGGAGAGGCTCTTGGACGAAAGTGGAAACCTTAGGAGGTTCGTAAATCTTTACCTAAACGATGAGGACATAAGGTTCTTAGAGGGAATAGAGACTAAGGTAAAGGACAAGGACGTCCTTTCAATAGTTCCCGCCATAGCGGGAGGAGAAAAAGTCTAAGAGCTCCCTATGTTCCAAGCGTGTCTTAAAGCCATCACCCCTTACGTGGCTCCTTACCGCTGGAAGCTCCCCTATAACTTCCTTTATGGTGGGTAAAAGCTTTAACTTCAAGAGCTTCCCCAAGGAAGAGGTGGTGTAAAAGCCAACCACATCACCCATCTTAGCTTCCTCCGCGATTAAAGAGAGGAGCTTTTTAGTTTCCTTTGAAATGTAAGGGTTTTGCCTTTCCTTTAAGAGGAAGTTAAAAAGCTCTTGGTCGTAGTAATTCCCCACAAAGGCCTTACCTACCCTTTTTAGTTTTGAACCACAGTAAGGACAGGTTTTGGACTCCTCTTCCACCTTCCTGTATAAGCAGTTCAAGCAGTAGCTTAGGTGCTTAATACTCTTTAACAGCTCGTCCGCCTTCCTTCGT
>WFPT01000044.1 GCA_015487365.1 Aquificaceae bacterium | reverse complement strand
TCTTAGCGAGGAAGAATATAAGCGGTTGAAGGAGCTTTCCAAAAGGCTTGAAAGGGCTGAATTTATAAACTCTTCTTTGCAGCAGGTTTTAGAAATCCTTGAAGGGGGTGAGCCCTCCGTCCTTTCCCTCTTAAACGTGGCACACAGCATACTCTCCTCCTTAAACTTAAAGGAGAGGGAAAAGGTAAGGGAGGTTGAAAACGAGCTTAGGGAGCTAATAAGGGAGCTTGAAGGTAAGTTTATATACGAAGGGGAGGACCTAAACCTTATAAACGAAAGGCTCCATAAAGTCCAGAGCTTGGAGCTAAGGTACGGTAAAGACTACCCCTCCCTTTTGAGGGAGCTTAGGGACTTAAAGAGGAGGAAGGAAGAGTATGAGAAGCTCAGCTTAGAGCTAACCTCCTTAGAGGAGGAAAGTAGGAAGGTAAAGGAGGAGCTTGAAGGGCTTTCCAAGGAGCTCTTTAACAGGAGGAAGGAGGGGGCCCTAAAACTCCAAAGGGAGGTGGAAAAGAACTTAAAGGAGCTGAACCTTTCGGGAGCAAAGTTTTTAATTAAAGTGGGAAGGGAAAGTTATTTAGGGGAGGTGGAGTTCCTCTTTTCCTCCTTGGGGGAAGAGGTAAAGCCCTTAAAGGAGGTGGCCTCGGGTGGTGAGATTTCAAGGCTCTTTTTAGCTTTAAGCCTTTTAATGCCAACCTGTGGGACCTACATACTGGACGAGGTGGATACGGGAATAAGTGGGGAGGTGGCCTTTAAGATGGCTACCTTCATAAAGAGGGCTTCAAGGAACGTTCAGATAATAGCCATAACCCACCAACCTTCCATAGCCAGTGCGGGCCAAAGGCACTTTTTAGTGGAAAGGGAAGGTAAAAGGGTAAGGGTTAAGGAGTTAAGGGACTTAAAGGAGAGGAGGGAGGAGGTAGCAAGGCTTATGGGAATAAAAACGGAGGAGACCTTAAAGGGTGCGGAAAAGCTCTTAAATGCTCTTAGTGGTATATAGGGAGGGGAAACTCCTCCTTCACTTTCTAACCCGTTACGGGGAGCTTGTAAAAACCTCCTACGAGGAGGAGGGGGAGCTTCTTGGTAGCATTTACCTTTGCAGGGTTGAAGGTTTTTACAAAAACTTAGGGGCATACCTTTTAAACTGCGGTGAGTTTAGGGCCTTACTCCAAGATGGCAAAGAACGTAAAGAGGGGGATTACCTGATAGTGAAGGTAAAGAAGCTTTTAAGGGATAAGAGGTTGCCCAAGGTCTCGGAAGAGGTAATTTTGGAAGGTTTAAGGGAGAGTTACCCTCCAAGGGGGGAGGTTAAGGACAAAGGTGAGTTGGAAAGGCTAAGGTCCATATATTTAAGTTTTAAAGATAAGTTGAAGCTAAGGAGGCTCGGCCTCCTCTACAAACCCCCACCCCTTTATTTAAGGGTTGCCTTGAAGGAGGGGGTAAAGGGGGTAATATCCAACAGTCCAAGGGTCCTTTTAGAGTTTAGAAACTTAGGCTTTAACAACTTAAAGTTTGAGAGGGACTTTAAAAAAATCTTTGAAGTTCTTAACATAAAGGAGCCCTTGAAGGAGATAGTTAAGGATACCTTCTTTTTAGAGGATGGCTCCTACGTTTATATGGACAAGGGTAGGGCCTTTACCACCTTTGACGTAAATTCAGGTAGGAGTGGGGAAGAGCCTTTAAAGATAAATCAAAGGGCCACCGAGTTAATATTAAAGCAGATAAAGATAAAGGGGCTTGGGGGGACCATTTTAATAGATTACTTGAAGTTAAAGGAGGAAGAGAGGGAAAATTTTTTAAAGTTTTTAAGGCAAAAGCTCAAAGAAAACGGCCTAAACTTTGGATGCCTTCACCTAAGTCCCCTCTGGATAGCCCAAATATGCTTAAAGAGGGAAAGGGAAGGGCTTTACGAGCTTTTAAGGCAAAGCTGTCCCTGTTGCGGGGGTAAAGGTTTTAGACTAAAATTAAACTTAGGGGATGGAAGTTAGGAGGAAGCGCTTAGGGGAGCTTTTAAAGGATTTGGGCTTTGTAAATGACGAGCAAATTAGTGTAGCCTTAAAGGTCCAAAGGATTGTAGAAAGGCCCTTGGGGGAGGTTTTAACCTCCCTTTCCTTCGTCTCTCCAAAGGAAGTAGCCTACGCTATTGCCATCCAATCCAACAAGGAATACTA
>WFPT01000043.1 GCA_015487365.1 Aquificaceae bacterium | reverse complement strand
GTATAACCTTTTTTCTAAGTCAAGGTAATGTTGAGCCTGCCTTAAAATTATAAACCCTGAATTTAAACATTCTCTTGGGTAAAAGCTTCCCACGTAATAGTTATAGCGGTTAAAATAATGGAGGGGAATCCCATGTTTGGTAAGAAATTCCAAAACCCTTTTATTTACGTCCAACTCCCCGAAAACCTTTATTTCTGATACGGAATTTACCGGTATAACCCTTTTCCCCTCCTCCGTTTCCAAAAATAGGGTGTTTTCTTTCCTTTTAAGCCTACCGTCTGAGAAGATGTATAAAGGCCTCCTCATACCCAGCACATATCCTTATAAGCGCACCTTTTGCAATAAGGAATCCTTACCGCAGTGGGAGGTCTTTCACTTTCAAGGATTTTTTCAATATTCCTTATTGCTTCTTCAATTTCCCCTTCCACCTCAGGTGTAAGTAAAACTTTTACTTTCTTTCTCTCTTCCGGTATAAGTAAAAGCCCTTGCATATCTATACCCTTTTCCCTTTTCATATAGTATAGGTAAAAAGCTACCTGCATTTTAGCACTTTTAAGGTATTTAGAGCTCTTTTTGATTTCCCCTATTACCATCCTTCCCGGTAAAACGTCTATTTTTATAACGTTATCTATGCCGAGCTCCTTCTTCCTGCTTTGGTAAAAAATTTCGTGAATGTGCTTTCCTAAGAGTATGTAATCGTTCTCTTGGTCAGGCTCTATTCCGTGCCCAATAAGCCAAACTTCCCTCTTACATATGTAGTAATACCAGATGAGAGTCCCACCTATGTTTATTTCTCCCATATAAGTTTTACGCCCACAACTTCTTCCAATTCCTCTAATGGAATGGTAGTCCTCCTGAGCACGTAAGGTTTTCCCTTTGAAAAGTCTATTATAGTGGTAGGCTCCTTACGGGAGCTTTCTGGACCCAAAAGGAATACATTAACAAAACCCTTGAACTTTTCCAAAACCTCATCGGGTTTAGTTATAGGTCTCTCCCCTGAAATGTTAGCGGAAGTTACACACACGGGAAAAGGTGCAAGGCTACTAATTTTGTAAGCAACTTCGTCCATACATACGAGATTTACAGAGTCAAGGCCAGAATTAACGTAATCGGGGATGGCCTTCTTTTTAGGTAAGACCAAACCTAAATTCCTGGGCCAATATCTTTCTATGAGCTTTAATACCACATCTTCCCATCTTTTGGGGACAAGCGCCCACCTGGTAAAATTAAAAGGTGTGGCAAGGACGTTTAAAGGCTTTTTCCTACTCCTTTTCTTAATTTTGTAAATTCTATCCACCGCCTCTTTTATATCCTCGTCCTTAAAGGCATTAAGTATAGTTAAGCTCATCTTTTAAAATATTAAAAAATCCCCAATTAGTTTTTCAAGTCTTAGGCCATAACCTTCACTATCGTAATAATCCTCTACAACTTCTAAGGGAATTTTAGGGTATTTACCTTCTATATGTATATTTTTCAAAAATTCATTTGGAGCGGAAACCACATATTTGTAAAAATCTGCCTTATACTTGTGATAGTTTTCAAGTCTTCTTATAAAATCTTTTTCGTTTAAAACTTTTTCTTCAAATTCCTTATAAATTTCACGGGCTTTTTCATTTATTTCAACAAATATATCGGTGTAAATGGGAAGCTCCTTTATGAGCTTAAAATCGGAAGCTATGGAGTGACCATCAGCACAAGATCGGAGGTTTAGAATGTCTTTTAAGACATCTTTTGATTTTTTAAAGGACTTGTATTCTTTTACCTTAAAAAAGTATTTTTCGGATAGCTCTTTATACTCGTCTTCTTCGTATTCCCTATCAAGGAGCTCACGCGTTATTCCAATTAGTGTGCTTCCATAAATTAAATACGAAAAATATACATCACCTTGTTTTAAAAAAACTACCTCTTCCTCCCCGAGCTCAAACCTTCCGTTCCTGTTACACCTTCCCGCCACCTGAACGATGGAGTCAAGGGGAGCTATGTCCCTATAAACCTTGTCAAAGTCAAGGTCAACACCCGCTTCTACAACCTGGGTTGAAACTAGGATAACTTTCTTCTTCCCCTTTAAGAGTTTTTTAATTTCATTTATTCGCTCTTCCCTTTGTAGCGGAATTACGTTGGTTGATAGATAGAAAACCTTAAAGTCCTCCCCTAAGTCTTCTTTTATCCTTTTGTAAAACTCTATTGAGGATTTAATGGTGTTTAGAACTATAAGGTAGGAGTTAATACCTTTTTCCAGCCCTTCTATAAATTTTTTTGCAAACTCTTCAACGGTGAGCTCTTGGGCAAGCTTAGGCTTTATCTTGGTTCTTTTTAGCAGAGGGGACTTAAAGTATTTTTCTTGATTTTCCACAAGCTCGGTATAGTTTTTTACTATTAATGGCCTCGTTGCGGTAGAGAGTATTATCTTGCAACCTAAGTATTGGGTGAGCTTTTCAAGGACTAATCCCACCACCTCCCAGTATTCGTGATTTATGGCCTGGACCTCGTCAAGGATTATAACCGAACCAGCTATGTTGTGAAACTTTTTCAGGAAGCTATTTTTAAAGGCTATTACGGAGTAAAGGAGCTGAACAAAAGTTGTTACAACTATCTCAGAGTTCCAACTTTCTATAAGGAGAAGAGATTCATTTACGGGCTTTTCCTTATCTCCATCGGTGTATTGAATCCTTGAAAGGTGTGGGTGCTCTATTAAATAGACGCTTTTATTTTTTAAATACTCTTCCCCAAGGGTTTTTTCTAATACCTCGTCAAAAACCCTATAAGTTTGGCCAATTATGGATATAAAGGGGAGGGAGTAAATGATTTTAGATTTCCCCCCAAGCTTATTTCTATACCTTAGGGCAACATCAAGGTTTATATAGGTCTTCCCTATACCGGTAGGTGCGGTTATGGTAGAAATATGGGGTATTTCCTTTAAGGATTCAACTTTCCCTTTAACCTCTTTATAAATTTCGTTCCTGAGTTTGTCTATATCTTTCCGTGGGTTTTCCCAACCCTTTACTTTTCTAAAATTTTCTACTAAATCTTTTGGTAGCTCCTTTCTTTTAATCTCTTGGGTTTTGGAAGCTGCCTTTTTGTCAGCATCTATGAGTAGGGAGTAAGTGTATAGGAGGGTAAAGTAGGTTTTAATTTTGTTTTCATCGCTTTCAAATTCTTCTAATTGAAAGGCATAAGCTTTTAGCCTTTCCCATACATCCTCTTCCCAATTTTTTAAAAATCCCGTTATATCAACCTGAAGCTCGTGGGAGATTTTTTCTTTGTTTTTTTCTAAATCCTTGACTTGCTCCTTAGCAATTAGCAAGTTATCGTATATCTTAAAATCATCCTCAGGTATATCATCACTTAAATTTTTTAAATCTCCGTGGTGGTGCTTTATGGAAAGGTAAGCTACAAGAGGTAGATAATCCTTATCCTTTCCTTTCTGAAAGCATAACCAAGCTCCAAAAAGTGCGGATATGAAGCCGTGGTAGTGTCTTTTCCGTGGGTCTCCTTTTCCCGTTCTTATATAACCTTGAAAGTAGGAGGTGTATTTCCCAAAGTCGTGGGCGATTCCCACCATTTTTAAAAACTCCTCGTCAATGGGTAGCTTTACGAATTCAGCCTTTTGGCGGTGGTATTTAACCATCCTCCCCGCTACATCCTTTAAGTGATTTTTTAGGATTATATAAGGGTCCCTATGGGAATAAAAAACTACATCCATATTACGTTCTCCCCATT
>WFPT01000042.1 GCA_015487365.1 Aquificaceae bacterium | reverse complement strand
GGAAAAAGGCTTTAAAGGGGATTATACGGGAAGGAAGTCAAGAAGGATAAGACACAACCTTAGCTACAAGAAACTCAAGGAGAGGATAGTTCATTTTGCAAGGAGATACGGAATAGCGGTCAAAGAAGTAAATCCAGCGTATACGAGCGTGATAGGAATGCTCAAGGCGTTTCTTCAGGTAGCTGAAAAAAGCCCTCAGCGTGAGTCAGGGACGGAGGAGAATTCAACCGAGGGTGAGTTCCCGCTAACTGGGGCGGGGGCTATGGGTGCCAAAATGCTGCCTGCTGGGTTTGTGGGCATCTTGAAAAGGTGGGTTATAAATAGCCCGGTACCTAACCACACTAATGGGCGGTTCGGTTAACCAGGTTTCCCTTTTTAGGGGCTTTTTAAGGTTTTACCAACCAAAAAGCTTTAAAGTGTCCATAACGCAGGTAGTCTTTATAAAGAGGGTAAAAGTAAAGGGAGGGGAAAAGGTTGGAGACTTTGGAGCGGGCTTTGGATTCTTATCCCTTTACCTGGCTAAAAAGTATTCAGTAAAGGTCTACGCCTACGAGAAGGACCCCCTTATGTTTGGACTGTTAAAGGAGAACATAAAGTTAAACTCCCTTGAAGGAAAGGTAATCCCCATAAACGAAGATATAAGGAATATAAAGGAAAAGTTTGACAAAGTTGTTTCCAATCCACCCTTTTACAACTTCCAAGGTCCAAACCCTTACACCTTTGAAGGTAACATTACCTTAAAGGAGTTAATAGAGGTAGCGGAAAGCTCTTTAAGGGACTACGGAGACCTTTACCTAATCTTACCAGCCTTCCGTCTGTATGAGTGCTTTCATTACTTTAAGAGGTTAAAGCCTAAGCAAATCTTCCCCCTCTATCCAAAGAGGGGAAAGCCCTGCCGTTACGTCATAGTGAGGGCTAAAAACAACGCAAAGAGCCCAAACCTCACCTTAGAAGAGCCCCTTTACTTAAACGAGGCCCAACCTCTTGCAAACTCTCCTTAAACTGGAAAGGGTAAAATTTCCCTCCCTTAAAAGGATTAACTTCCCCTTCTCCACTTTAACGATAGTTGAAGGTTTATTTAAAACCTTTCCCCCGTCCAAGTAAAGGGCCTTATCCTTAAAATACCTCTTTGCCTCCCTTACATTCGTTGCGGGTTTTTTTCCTTCCAGGTTTGCACTTGGGGCAACCAAAGGTAAGTTTAACTTTTTTAAGAGAAAGAATACCTCACCCTTCCTTGGAATCCTAAGGGCTATGCTTTCCTTCCCCAGGTAACCTAAGTAATTTCTTCTCTTTTTTAGGACTACGGTAAGTCCCAGGGAGAGGAGTTTAAGCTCTTCCCTTTTAGCTTCCGCCCCCAGCTTTCTTATCCAAAGGTGTGAAGGTATTAAGACTACAAAGGGTCTCCTGGAAGGCCTCCTCAGCTTTTGTAGCCTTAAAACCGCTCCTTTGTTTAGGGCGTTTGTCACTATGCCGTAAAGGGTATCGGTCCTTAAAACCAAAAATCCCCCCCTCCTAACGTGGGATAACAATTTCCCTTCCATTTAACTTTACTATAATCCTTTCAGGTATCCCCTTAAAGTCCTTCATGACTTTCCCCCCCCGGTAGGCATAAACCTTAAACTCCTTCACCCAAGGTATTAACCTTAACTTATCCTCCTCGTAGTAATCTACGGAGTTCTTAAAGTAGGGAAACTCGTAGTAGTAAAGCTTTCCGTCCTTAAAGATTAGGCTAACCATAACCAGGCCCCTGTAAAACCTCCCACCCCTCGTTAAAAGGTGAGCCCTTTCACCATCCCTTATTACTATTTCTTGAGCTGAGTAAAAAAGTTTTTGTAGCTCCCAGAAGAAGAGGACCTCCTCCTTTAAGTGCTCTGAACTTTTTACTATATTTAAAGAGCTCTTTACGTTAGAATAGAGGCTAAAACTTATAAGGGAAAAGATTAGAGATATTAGGGTCAAAACTATGAGGAGCTCTAAGAGGGTGTAGCCCTTAAAGGCCCGTGCTACCAAAACCCCCTTCACCCCTCCTGGTAAAGCTTAATTCCTCAGTGAAGGTAGGTTCAAGCCTTTCCACCCTAACTATAACCATCTGAGCAATCCTGTCGCCGTTTTTTACCTTAAAGGGCTCTTTACCCAAGTTCATCAATATAACCTTTATCTCACCCCTGTAATCCCAATCTACGGTCCCAGGTGAGTTTAAAAGGGTTATACCGTATTTCAGGGCAAGGCCACTCCTTGGCCTTATTTGGGCCTCATAACCCTTTGGTAGCTCTATTGCTATACCCGTTGGTATTAACTTCCACTCCATGGGTTTTATTAAAACCTCTTTTTCCAAGCAGGCGTAAAGGTCAAGACCAACCGAGCCCTCCGTTGCATAGGTGGGAAGCTTTGCCCCCTCCCTTAACCTCTTAACCTTTAACCTCTTCATAGAGCTTAACCTCCTCCTCCGGATTTCCCAAAGGCCTTATTATTCCAAGCTTTAAGAGCTTTTCAAGGTTACCCCTTACCTCCTTGTTTAACCTTATGAAGTGATGGAAAAGGACACCCGAGCTTTCAAGCCCTAAACCCCTTTGTCCAAAGCTTAAAGTTTTTTTTAGGAGGGGATTTTTCCTATTATACTTAAAGGGTTTTTCCTTACCCACGAAGTTGTAACCAACTACCTTGTTATCCTTTAAGAAAATCTTTATTAAGGTCCCCCCCTCTTCAACCTTTATGGCCCTTTCGTGGTCTTCAAACCTTCCACCACTTCCAGCGGTGGCGGTCCTGGTCTTTACCGCGTTGTAATCCACCAGACCGTTACTCCTTACCCTCTTACCCGCCATGTTATAACCTGCCACCTTCCCACCCTGCTGGGCGGAAGGGAAGAGGGCTATCCACCTAATGTCCCCAAAGGCGGTGGGTGCTGAGCAAACATCCCCCGCACAGTAAATGTCTTTGTTGGAGGTCCTGTGAAACTCATCTACTAAAATCCCCCCCCTTTCCTGAACCTTTATGGAGGTCCCTTCCACTACCTTTGTCTGAGGCCTTACTCCCGTCGCTACTATTACCAACTGGGCGGGTAGGGAAAAGAGTTTGTCAGAGCCTACCCTTTTTAAAATTACTTTTTCCACCCTTCCCCTACCCTCAAAGCCTACTACTGAATGGGATAGGTAAAACTTAAAACCTACCCTTTCAAGGGCATTCTGGTAGTGCTTTGCCATTTCTTCATCAAGCATCCTCGGTAAGACCCTGGGTAAAAATTCAACCACGCTAACCCTTATACCCCTTTCAAGGAGTGCCTCCCCATCCTCAATTCCAATAGGACCCGCTCCAACAATTACCGCTTCCTTTACCTCCTCCTT
>WFPT01000041.1 GCA_015487365.1 Aquificaceae bacterium | reverse complement strand
GAGGAAAATAACCAAGATTCTCAGACCAGCCTCTTTAACCAGCTGGATAGTATAGACCTTACTCCAAACGATAACATCTTAGAACTTTTAGTTAATGCCACAAACCAAAACCAAGTCTTTGGCGTCTTTAACGCTTCTAATGTGGATTTGTGTAAGAGTATAAGGAGGAAGTTGAAGGTAAGCCCTGTTTATGCCCTCTGCGGGGGGAGCACCTCCCCCTTCTTCTCTAAATTCCTAAACCACTACATATACTTAGGTTTTGGAAGTTTTCAAATAAACAGCAACACCGAAAGTGGCCTACTTTTAGTCCCGGTGCCTCCCTCACTGGCCTTGGTCCTTGACTCTACCTTGGACGATGGGATACCTAATGCAGGTGAAGTGGTTGCAACGGGAGGTTATACCTGCCAAAACTCCTTTAACCCAAACCCAGCCTTTACCATAAACTACGGCCAACCCTTGACCCTGTCAAACTCCTACAACCCCAACACCTGCTACTTGGTTTTTGTTAGAATAGGTATTTAATGATAGTGGTTGAATACAGGGGCAAGGAGTTTAAGTTTAAAGAGAAGGAGTTAAGGGCAGGCGATATTTTAAGGAGGCTAAACCTAAAACCTACCTTTGCGGTAGTTTTAAGGGGTGATGAGATTTTAAGGGAAAACGAAGTTATAAAAGAAGGTGAAAGGGTTAAGGTCATAAACGCCATATCCGGTGGTAAGTTTTGATAAAATCTTAAAGAATGGCAAAACCAAGGCCCTACGTAGTGATAGTTTCAGAGGTTAGCGTTGATGGGAAATTAACCCTTTACAGGGGAGCCTCTTCTAAGGAGCTTATGACCCTTATGGACGAAGAAGCTTACCGTTATTTACACGAAATAAGGGCAAAGGTTGATGGGATTATGGTGGGTTGTGAAACCGTAAGGACCGACAATCCCAGTTTAACGGTCCGATACGTAAAGGGGAAAAATCCAGTTCGCATAATACCCTGCTCCACCGCAAACCTTCCCTTGGACTCTAATGTCCTAAACACCAAAGAGGCTAAAACTTGGATAATAACCACAAAAAGGGCACCAAAAGAAAGGGTGGAAAGGATAAGGGAAAGGGGAGCGGAAGTTTTAACGGTAGGTGAGGATTTGGTGGATTTTGATGAGCTCATGCCCTTACTTTATGAAAGGGGAATAAAGAGCTTAATGGTAGAGGGTGGAGCCTCCATAAACTGGGAGCTTGTAAAGAGGGGTTATGTGGATGAAATAAGATTAATACACTTACCCGTAATAGTGGGAGGGGAAAACGTTCCCACTTTGGTGGGAGGTGAAGGCTTTAAAAAGCTAAAAAAACTCCTAAAACTTTCTTTAAGGTCTCACTTTGTCAAAGGAAAGCACCTTATAAGCGAGTGGTATGTGGTCAGATAATTTCTTAAAGATATTAAGGGAGCTTGGCATAGAGGAGATATACGTAGAAAGGGAGGAAGGGAGGGAGGAGCTGTTAAGGGAGCTTTATAACTCCTTTAAGGACTGTAAGGCCTGCCCCTTGCACAAAAACAGGACGCAGGTGGTATTTGGGGACGGAAACCCCTACTCGGAAGTGGTTTTTGTAGGTGAGGCCCCGGGTGAAGAGGAAGACAAACAGGGAAAACCCTTCGTGGGAAGGGCGGGGAAACTTTTAAACGAGGCCTTAAAGGAGGCTGGCTTTAAAAGGGAAGAGGTTTTTATCACTAATGTATGCAAGTGTAGGCCTCCGGGGAACAGGAAACCCAACAGGGTTGAAATTTTAACCTGTATTAAATACTTAAACAAAGAGCTTGAGGTGATAAAACCAAAGTTTATATGTTGCCTTGGCTCTACCGCGGTGGAAGGAGTATTGGGGAGGAGCTATTCCATTACCAAAGTAAGGGGAAAGGTTTTAAAGAGGAAGGAGCAGAGGGTTTTTATAACCTATCACCCCTCCTACGTTTTGAGGAATCCCAGAGAATACGAGACCTTCTTAACAGACCTAAAAACTTTAAAGAGGATGCTATGAGCTACATAAGCAGGGAGTTAAAGCCCAAGTTTGAGGAAGTTTTTTCACCCCTTTTGGAATTTTTGAGTAAAAAGAGGGTTAGTCCTAACCTTTTAACCCTCTCAGGACTAATTTTAGTCCTCTTAGGCTCCTACCTACTCCTTTTTAGGGGTGGCCTCCTCACCTCTTTACTACTTCTGATAGGTTCAAGCTTAGACGCCATAGACGGTGCCTTAGCGAGGAAGGAAAAGGTTCAAGGGAAGTTTGGTTCCTTCTTAGACTCTACCGTAGATAGGATTTCCGACGCCCTACCCTTTATAGCTTTAACCCTACGCTACTCCTATCAATCAAACCAGGTGGGGGTTATTTTAAGCCTCTTTGCCCTTTTGTTCTCCTTTATGGTTAGCTACGCGAGGGCAAAGGGAGAGAGCTTAGGTTTAAACATGAGGGTAGGTCTCTTTGAAAGGACCGAAAGGTGGATAGTTCTCCTCCTTGGAGTAGCCTTTGGCCTTGAACAGGTTTCTTTACTTATAATCCTTGTTGGCTCCCTCGTTACCTTCTTCCAAAGGCTCCTTAAAGTTTTAAGGGAGACTCAAAATTAAAACCCTTTCCTGCTTCCTAACGTCAATTAGGGGCCTTATTAAAACTTCCTTAAAGAAGGGGTCGTCCCCCTCTTTAACCTCTTCCACCTTCCCCAGGGGGAATTCCCTCAGCCTTACCCCCTTTACCCTTATCAAAATCTCATCCCCCCTTTTTAGATTATCATCTTTACCTACGTAAAGGAGCCTCCCTAAGGGAAAGCCTCCCTTGTATATGTATATCTTTTTAGTCTTTGGGGAGTAGGCGAGGAAGGTTAGCCTATCGTTATAAACGGTATAAACCTTACTAAAATTTTTAAAGACTTCCTTAACCTTACCCAAAATAAGCCCATCCGCAACCACTACGGAGTTTTTCCTTATACCCTCCTCCCTTCCCCCGTATATTAGGAGGAAACGGTCATAACCCGACCTATCGTAATCTAAAACTACTCCTACCCTTAGGGAAAGGTTTTTACAGAATTTTTCAAAGCTCTTGTAGGCCCTTAGCTCGTCCCTTTCAAGCCTTAACTTTTTAACCTCCTCCCTTAAAGTTCTGATTTCCCAAATGCCTTCAAGGCTACTCCCCAAAAACCTAAAAAACTCATCCTTCTTTGAGCTAACGTAGTTTAAGGGGTAGTTTATTGGGTGGAGAAGGTTTAAAACCCTATCGTAAAACTTAAAGTATATGAGGAGGGAGAGGAGGAGGGGGAGGAGCTTTAAGAGGGACTTTCCCCTTATTCTCCACAAGAGTAATCTACAATTTGGTTAATCTTTTCTTCAACCCGCTGGGCCACCTCCTTTAAAGAATCCTGGCCAAAGAGGTTTAACATATCCGTTGGCTTTAAGGTTTCCACCACCACCTTAGAGTCCCTCTCTATTAAGGAAATCCTACAAGGTAGGGCGGTTGATACTTCCGGACTTTCCTTTAAGAC
>WFPT01000040.1 GCA_015487365.1 Aquificaceae bacterium | reverse complement strand
GTCAGATGTGTATAAGAGACAGAGTAGGGGGAGCCAAAGTTTCCCTCCTCCAAAACGGGACAAACGAAGTTACATATACCGCAGGCTATGCAATCGTAGGACCTCTTTAAAATTTGTAGCTCCCTGGGTAAAAGTTTTACCTCCCCTTCCTTCGGGATTAAGTAATTTCCCCTTATTTTAAGTAAAAAATCGTGCTCCACTATTAGGTCCTTTAAGGGTTTTCCCGCAGGCTCTACCTCCATTCCGTCCTTAAACTTTTCCAAGCAGGCAAGCCTTATACTGCCGTTTACTTTAACCGCGCAGGTTCCACATATTCCCGCCCTGCAAAACTGTCTAAAACTTAAATCGGGCTCCAACTCCTTAGCCCTATTTAGGGCGTCTAAGAGGGTTAAAACCTCCCCCTCTACTTTATACTCCCTCCAAAAGGACTTACCCTCTACGAATCTCTTGACTCTAAGAGTTGCCATTTCTTTAAAAACTCCTCCTTATCCTTACAAACTACAAAGACCTCCTGAACGGAAGAGCCCACCTTGTAGAGTAATTTAAACCCGGTGTTAGTTTCATACTTTAAGTACAATCCCCTACTTCCCCTCCCCTTATTCTTCCTGAATATCCTCCCGGGGATGATGGAGCTAACGCAGGGCCAAGAGCTTATCTTTTTAATCTCCTCCCAAAAGCCCTCCAAGGTGTGGTGCTCCACCTTAACCTTGCTCTTCCTAAGCTTCATACTCAATAGATTATAATTTAGTGTATGGCCAAGGTCCCGGAGAAGGAGCTTAAAGTTTTAAACGACTATATGAAGGAGCTATCCAAAATACCCCTCCTTACGCCAGAAGAGGAAAAGGAGCTGGCCAGAAGGGCCAAGGAGGGGGACAAGGAAGCCTTTAAAAAGCTTGTGGAATCAAACCTTAGGTTCGTAATAAGCATAGCGAAAAATTACCTGGGTTACGGTGTTCCCCTTTCAGAACTTATAGCCGCTGGAAACTTGGGTTTGGTGGAGGCTGCAAAGAGGTTTGACCCCGACAAGGGGGTAAAGTTTATATCCTACGCGGTTTGGTGGATTAGGCAGTCCATAATGCAGGTCCTCTCCCAGCAGAGTAGTGCGGTTAAAATACCCCTAAAACTTTCCTCAACCATAAGCAAAATATCTAGGGTTTATAACAAAATCTTTAAAGAGAGTGAGGTGGAGCCTACCCCCTACGAAATAGCAAAGGAAATAAGCAAGGAGGACCTCAGGAAAAAGCTACAAAGGAGGTTGAAGAGGGAGCCCACCGAAGAGGAGTTGGAGGAAGCCTTAAAGAAGGAGGGATTTACCATAAGTCCGGAGGAGGTGGAAAACTTTGTAATATGGGCAAAACCTTACCTTTCCACCGAAACACCCATAAAGGAGGGGGAGGAGACCTCCATCGGACAACTCCTTTTAAGGGACACCCAAGAGGACGTTGAGGGTAGGGTTATGAGGGAATCCTTGGAAAGGGAAATAGAGGAGCTCTTAAAACACTTGGACGAAAAGGAGAGGAAGATTATAGAGCTTAGGTTTGGCTTTGGGGGAGAAGAGCCTAAGACCTTGAAGGAGGTGGGTAAGATATTAAACATTTCAAGGGAGAGGGCAAGGCAACTGGAAACCAAGGCTTTGAGGAAGCTTAGGAACTTGGCCATAAAGAGGAAGTTAAAGGATTACCTCTTCTAATGGGTGGAGTCTTACTCATAAACAAGCCAAGGGGTATAACCTCCACGGGGGTGGTGGAGAAGGTAAGGGAAAAGCTGGGGGAAAAGGTGGGGCATACTGGGACCCTTGACCCCATAGCCCAAGGCCTTCTGGTCCTACTAGTTGGAACCTCCACGCGCTTTTCCCCCCTATTCTTAAACATGGATAAATCCTACGAGGTGGTGGCAAGGCTTGGGGTTGAAACGGACACCTACGATGCGGAGGGTAAGGTTTTGAGGGAGTGTGAGGTAAAGACCACCTGCGAGGAGGTGGAGAAGGTTTTAGGGGAATTTGTGGGGGAAATTGAGCAAACCCCACCCAAGTTTTCCGCAAAGAGGGTAAAGGGGAGGAGGGCTTACGAGCTTGCCAGAAGGGGCATAGACTTTGAGCTTAAAAAGGTTAAGGTGAAGGTTTATAGGGCCAGTTTGCTGGACTGCTCCTTACCAAGGGTAAAGTTTTTCTTTGAAGTATCCTCGGGGACCTACGTTAGGAGCCTAATAAACGACATAGGTAAGAGGGTCTCCTGCGGTGCTATCGTAGAGGAGCTCCAAAGGGTAAAGGTGGGCCCCTTCTCCTTAGAGGAGGCGATAAATTTACAAGATTTCCTAAAATCGGACAAGCCAAAGGAATACCTTATACCCGTAGAGGAGGCCTTAAACTTCCTACCCAAATACGAGCTCAGTGGCCAGTCCAAAAAACTCTTAAAGGGTGGGAGCGTAACTTTGAGGAGGAAGATAAATTCAAGGTTTGTAAGGCTCTTTTACAACGAGAGGTTTGTAGGAATAGGGGAGTTAAGGGGGAAGGAGTTAAAACCTTACAGACTCTTACCCAATTAGCCATGGAAGAAAGGGAAACCCTCACCCCTATGCTCGCCCAATACCACAGCTTGAAGGAAAAGTACAAGGACTGCATACTCCTTTTTAGGTTGGGGGACTTCTACGAGATGTTTTATGAAGATGCGAAGATAGGTTCAAAGGTTTTGGGTATAGCCCTCACCTCAAGGCCAGCGGGCAAGGGGAGGGAGAGGATACCCATGTGTGGGGTCCCCTACCACTCGGTCCAAAGCTACCTACAAAGGCTCGTTATGAAAGGATACAAGGTTGCCCTCTGCGAGCAGTTGGAGGAGGCCAGCAAGGGTAAAAAAATAGTGAGGAGGGAGGTGGTAAGGGTAATAACCCCAGGAACCTACTTTGAAAGGTCCTCTGAGGGCCTCCTCTCTTTAATTAGGAAGGGTAAGAGGTTCTTCCTGGCCTACGTAAATCTAGCAACGGGTGACTTTTGGACCTTCTCCTGCAAGGAAGACGAGCTCTTGGGGGAGTTGAGCAAGTATAACTTTAAGGAGATTTTAACCTTAAAGGGGACGGAGGTCCCGGAGGAGGTTTCCAAACTCTTTGAATTTTACCTAACGGAGCTGGACTGGGAATTTTTAAGGGAGGGCCTTGAAAGGATAAAGGGAGAAAAGGGTATAGTTAGTCCGAGGGTCTTAGGGGTTGAGGAAGAAGAGTATCTGATGGCCTTGGCCCTTGCCTACAACTACGTAAAGAAGACCCAAAAGGACTTTTTACCCTTTTTGAGGAAACCAAAGGTTTTTAGGGGTAAATTTATGAGGATAGATTACAGGGCCCAGAGGAGCTTAGAGCTCGTTAAAAACCAAGAGGGCAGAGAAAACTACACCCTACTTTGGGCTATAAACAGGACCTTGACCCCTATGGGCAAGAGACTGCTAAAAATTAAGATACTAAACCCCCTCCTGGATTTAAGGGAAATAGAGAAGGTAAAAAGTAGTGTAAAGGAGCTACTGAGGAGGAGGGATTTAAGGCTTGAACTTGAAAGGGTTTTAAAGGAAATGCCAGACTTAGACCGTTTAATTTCAAGGATTAGCTCAAACATATCCACCCCGAGGGACTTTATACTTTTAAAAAACTCCCTTAAAGGTATAAAAAAGGTGGGCAAGATTTTAAAGAATTTAAGCTCTGAGCGTTTTAGGGAGCTCCTAAACTCCTTGGAGGAGGTGGGGGACTTAATTGAGGTAATTGAAAAGGTTTTGGTGGAAGAGCCCCCCATACACTTAAAGGAGGGAGGACTTGTAAAGGAGGGGACCCACAAGGAGCTTGACCTTATGAGGGAAAGGATTAGGGAGCTTGAAGGGAGATAAAGGAGTACGAGGAGGAGCTGAGGAGGGAGACGGGAATTTTAAGCTTAAAGATTTCCTACAACAAGGTAATGGGATACTTCATAGAGGTTACAAAGCCCAACCTAAAACTGGTTCCCAAATACTTTAAGAGGAGGCAAACCCTCTCCTCTTCAGAAAGATTCACCACCGACTACTTAAAGAGTTTAGAGGAGGAGATAACCACTTTAAGGGAAAGGTCTAACCACTTAGAATACGAGCTCTTTTGTAACCTAAGGGAAAGGGTCTTGGAGGGTTTAGAAAGGGTTGCCAAAAACTCTTTGGTCTTGGCGGAGCTGGACTTCCTCTTGGGTATGAGCAAGGTGGTGGAAGAGAAGAACTGGTGTGAGGTAGAATTTACAGAGGGTATAGATACCCTAATAGAGGAGGGGAGGAATCCCATAATGGAAGAGACCATAAGGGACTTTGTCCCCAACGACACCCGTTTTAGTGAAGAGGAAAGGGTTTTAATAATTACGGGGCCCAACATGGCGGGAAAGTCCAGCTACATAAGGCAGGTAGCCCTAATATTTTTACTGGCCCAGATGTGTGGCTTTGCACCCGCAAGGAAGGTAAGGCTTGGAGTTGCGGACGCACTCCTTACAAGGATAGGCTCTGGGGATTACCTACCCTTGGGAATATCTACCTTCCTAAACGAAATGCTTGACGTTTCTAACGTAATAAACAACGCCACAAAAAAAAGCCTGGTAATCCTTGACGAGATAGGGAGGGGAACTTCCACCTACGATGGCATAAGTATTGCAAAGGCGGTCCTAGAGTATCTGGGCGAGAGGGTAGGTTGTAGGGTCCTTTGTGCAACCCACTTCTTAGAGCTCACCGAGCTCGGTAAAAAGAGGGGCTTTAAGAATTACCACATGGGGGTTGAAAGGGACGGGGGTGGGGTAAGGTTTTTGTATAGGCTGGTTGAAGGGGTTGGAAGGGAGAGCTTTGGGATAGAGGTGGCAAAAATGGCGGGAATACCTCAGGAGGTTGTAAAGAAGGCGGAGGAGCACCTAAGAAGGCTTAGGGAGGGAAACACCATAAGGGTCTTAGAGGAGGCATACCAAAGGAGTGGTGAGGATGAAGAGATAAAGGAAGTTTTAAGGGAGCTCCTCTCCTTACAGATAGAAAGGATGACCCCCTTGGAAGCCCTAATTTACTTGGCCAAACTGAAAGAAAAAGTTTTAGGCCTTAAAACAAAACTTTAAAGAGCTCCCCGTATATTTTTTTAAGGTTTTCTTCCACCAAGAATTTAAGCTTAAAGTAGTCGGGGCTCCCCCCTTTTAAGACCTCCTCCAAGCTGACGGTAACCTCCTCGTCCCCTAAGGACCTTAAAAGTTCTACAACGGAGCTAACCTTCCCCTGGTCAATACTCAGCTCCGTTAGCTCCTCCAACAGTGGTAGGTCCAAGAGGACTTTACCTATTGAAGGTAAAACGGCTTCAAAATCTAAACCCCTCAGATACTTTAAGGAGTTTCCCGCGTTGGGGATGTTGTTTAAGTGATACAGTAAAAACTCCTCTCGGGTCGCAAACTCGGAGGTGGTTAAAGTGTAAGAGCCAAAGAGCTCACCGCTAAAAATTTTATTTTTTAAAAGGGCAATAAGGCTACCGGGCTGGGGTAAGAAGGGGAGTTTTACAAACTTTAAGGTATCACCCGTTGGTAAAGAAAGGCTCATATTGGGGAAGTTTTCAACAAACCTTATCCTACTCAAAGGTATTCCCATAGCCCTCAGCTCCATACCTATTTCCTTGGAAGTTAAAACGTAGAACCTGTGGTTCTTCTCGTAAATCTTTAAGAGGCCCGAGGAGAGTCTTGGGGAGGGGGAAAGGACCACCACCACGTTTATTTTATCTATCCCCCCAAAGACCTCGTCAATCCTCTTGCTCAGCTCCGGCCAACTGAGGAAGTTACCACAACCTATTAGCAGGTTTATCCTTCCCCCTAAGCTTTTTAAATAAACGTTTATGCTGTAAAGCTCGTCCAACTTGTAGCTAAAAAGGACCAGCTCCTCCTCTATTTCCCTTACCACCTGCCTTTCCTTAGGTTTAACCTCTTCCTTGAAGGGTTTAAGGAAGTCCCTCAAAAATTCCACGGTTGAATTGAAGGAGTGGGCCAGGGGGATATTAACCCCCTCGGTGGAAACCACCAGGTCGTATTGCAACTTTAAAGCTTTCCTTAGCTCTTCCAAGGGGCAGGTTGAGCCTACCACCTCCAAATCCTTCCTGATTAAAAGGCAGTCCCCCGCCTCCCCTATAAGGTGTAGGCTTCCATAAACTTTTTCCCTCCTCAGCTTTAAGAGGGTATTTAAAAGCCCTAAATTCGAAAGGTTTGATTCTAAGAGGAGTTGTCCCAGCTTGTTTAAAAGCTCCAAGGGATTAAAGGGTTTTAATATAAAGGATAGCTCCAAAAGGCCAGCCTCCTTTAACTTCTCTACCTCCTCCTCTTCCGCCAAAACAAAAACTAAAAAGTTTTCCTTTACCTTTACTATCTCAGGAAGGGTGGATATATCCTTAAAGTCTAAGATTAACAGGTCAAAGTCTAAGTCTTTTAATTCTTTTAAGTCCTTAGCTTGGTAAAATTTATGGCCCGTTATTGCCATCACATCCTTTAATATGTGGGAAAATTCTTCCCTTGGGTCGTATCCCGCAACCCTTAAACTTATCATCTTTTAATCTCCTTTAATACCCCGCTACAACGCTTGCAAACCTCCCCTTCAAATTCGGTAGAGTAAAGCCAGCACCTTGGACACTTTTTACCTTCGGCCCTTAAAACTTTAACGTCTTCTCCCTCCTTAAATTCCACCTGGCTTACCGTTAGGAAGAAGTTTAAAAAGTCCCTGTATTCGTTAGGTATTCCCTCGGGACTCAGGACCACCTTTGCCTCGTAAGGGTGGTTTATGAGGCCTTCCCTCCTCCTTTCTTCTAACTTCTTTAAGACCCTTTCCCTAAGTTTTAGGAGATTTTCATAATCCTTTAAAACCTTTTCATCCCTTGGCAATAACTTAAAGGTCTCTAAGAATACACTCTCCTTTAAGCTCTTTACGGTCTTTTTAAGGTTCTGGTAGGCCTCCTCGCAGGTAAAGCTTAAAATAGGTGAAAGGATTTTTAGGAGCTCTAAAAGTAATGTATATAGGGCACTCTGGCAGGAAACCCTAAGGTAGTCATCCTTTGAAAGAACGTAGAGCCTGTCCTTTGAAACGTCTAAGTATAATGCGGAGAGCTCCCTCACTATGAAGTTCCTTACTTCAAAATAGACCCTGTGGAACTCATAGTTTTGGTAAAAGTCCATAACCTTGTCTTGGAGGAGAGAAAATTTAGAAATTATCCAACGGTCAAAGTGGAAGAGCTCGTTAAACTCCAAAGTTTCCTTAAAATCGTAGAGGTTTGCCAGCATAAACCTTATGGTGTTTCTTATTTTTTTGTAGTCTTCGGAGATACTCCTTAGTATGTTTTTACCGAGCTTTACATCCTGGGTGTAATCCTCTGAAACTACCCAAAGCCTTAAAATGTCCGCTCCATAGTTTTTTACAATCTCTTCGGGTGATATTACGTTTCCTAAGGACTTTGACATCTTCCTACCCTTTTCATCCACCACAAAGCCGTGGGTCAGGACCTCTTTATAGGGAGCTTCTCCATAAGAGCCAACCGATTCTAAGAGGGAGGACTGAAACCATCCCCTGTGTTGGTCTGAGCCTTCTAAATATAGGTTTGCCCTCCTTATACCTAAGGGTTTTAAAACGCAGGCGTGGGAAGAGCCCGAATCAAACCAAACATCCAGTATGTCCTCTTCCTTTTTAAACTCCTTCCCTCCACACCTTTTACACCTATAACCCTCCGGTAATAACTCCTCTGGACCCTTTTCAAACCAAAGGTCTGAGCCTTTTTCCCTTATTAAGTTGCTTACATGCTCTATTACCTCTCCATCCTTTACCACCTCTTTGCAATTTTTACAGTAAAAAACGGTTATGGGAACCCCCCAGTATCTTTGCCTTGATATGCACCAGTCCGGCCTGTTTTCCACCATAGACCTTATCCTGTTTTTTCCAACGGGAGGGACCCACCTTACCCTTTCTATTTCTTCTAAGGCCCTTTTTTTAAAGTCCTCGTCTATTTTTATAAACCACTGGTAGGTTGCCCTTAAAATCACTGGGTTTTTACACCTCCAACAGTGGGGATAGGAGTGCCTTATCTTCCCTTCCTTTAAGAGGTTTCCCCTTTCCTTTAGAATTTCTATTATCCTTTGATTTGCTTCAAAGACCCTTAGACCCTTTAAAAATTCAGGGAAGATTAGCCTACCGTCGTCCTCTACAAAGCTTAAAGGCTCTAAGTTAAACTCCTTACCCACCTTAAAGTCCTCCTCACCGTGTCCGGGAGACATATGGACCAATCCCGTTCCCACACCCAGCTCTACAAAGGGAGAAGGATATACCTTCCAAACGCCTTCTAAGTTTTTTAAAAAGGGTCTTAACTCTTCCTTCTTTATAAAGGGATGCTCGTATTCTTTAAAGAGCAGGTCTTTACCCTTAAAGGTCTTTAAGACTTTAGCGCTCAGGCCCGTTTCCTCTAAAAAGTTTTCAAGGAGCTCCTTTGCAACTATAAGCCTTCCCTCTTTGGTTTCAATTAGGAGGTATTCATAATCTTCACCCACCATTACACCTAAATTTGCAGTTAATGTCCAAGGGGTTGTGGTCCAAATTACCAAATATGCGTCCTCCTTTAAGAG
>WFPT01000039.1 GCA_015487365.1 Aquificaceae bacterium | reverse complement strand
GCTATAAAGAGAAAGGAGAGGGCAAAGAGTATGAGGGCTAGGGCGTAGAGGGAGGAAAGGTATAGGTCGGAGTCCGCTTCTGTGAATTCATTGGCAATAGCGACCGTAATGGTGGTCAAGGGCTCTAAGAGGCTGTGGGGTATTTGATGGACGTTTCCCGTTAAAAAGGCCACCGCCATGGTCTCACCCAAGGCCCTACCCGTTGAAAGGATAGCACCTCCCACAAGGGCGGGTTTGGTGTAAGGTATTAAAACCTCCTTTACAACCTCCCACCTGGTTGAGCCGAGGGCGTAGCAACCCTCCTTTAAGAGGGGCGGGGTTAGAAGGATGGCGTCCTTAAAGAGGGAAGCCATAAAGGGTATTATCATTAAAGAGAGTATAAAACTTGAAGTTAAGGCATCTATTCCAGAGGGGGAGCCACTAAAAAGGGTATCCCCCAGGAGGGGTATTCTTTGAAGGAGGGGCTCAACCCTTTCAGCCATAAAGGGTGCTACCGTAAAGAGTCCCCACATGCCATAAATTATGCTCGGTATAACCCCCAAGAGCTCTACGAAGGTGGAAAAGAGCTCCCTAAGCTTTGGTGGGCATATTTCAGCGGTAAATAGGGCTATTCCAAAGGCAACGGGGATGGAAAGAATAAGGGATAGGAAGGTTATAAGTAAAGTTCCCACTATTGCGGGTAAAGCCCCAAAGGTTTGGGAAACGGGGTCCCAGGTTTTGCCCAATAAAAAACCCAAAATTCCAAAGCTCTTAAAGCTTAAAAGGGATTCTTTAAGGAGGACTAAAAAGGTAAGGAGGGGGATTAATAGACCCACCAAAAGGGCGCTAAAAAGGAAAAAAAGTTTAACTTGCCGTTCCACTTCCAGAGCCTATTATTATATCATATGGTAAGCGAAAACCTTTTTTCCCAAAAGAGCTTAGAATACTTAAAGGTTGCAGAAGAAATAGCCAAGGCCTTCAATCAGAAGAAGGTGGATACGGAGCACCTACTGTTGGCCCTTTTAAGGGATGAAAGCTCACCCCTTTCTAAATACTTAGAAAAGAGGGGGATAGAGGTAAAGGAGCTAAGGAGAAGGATAGAGGAGCACCTAAAAAACCTTTACTCTCAGTTGGAAAGGGGAATAGGCCAAAGCCTTGAACATTTTAGGGAGCTAAGGAGCCAGCTCATGCAGGTAAAGTCCCAGATAGGAAGCTTAAAGGACGAGCTCAGGAAGGTGGAGGGGCAGGCTAAGAGGATAAGGGAGGAGATGGAAAGGGCAAAGTTTTACGGAGACTTTTGGGACTACGAAAGCTTGGCCTTAGAGCTTAGAAACTTAGAGGCCATAAGGGAGCAACTCAGGGCCCAGCTAAAAAGGATAGAGGGGAGTCTTTCCTCCTTGTTCAGTAGGGAGGAGGTGGAAAGGTTTGTCAATAACTCCCTTTCTATTGACGGTATGGTAAGGGTTGCTCTAAGAAAGTCCCCCCTCTTTGAGCAGGCTAAGGAGCTGGGGATTTCCGAAGACAGGATTTGGGCGGAAGTGGAAGAAAAGCTCTTTGGTAAGGCTAACACCTTCTCCTACTCTAAAAACTTGGAGGAGGTCCTGGAAAGGGCCCAGAGCCTTGCCTTTGAAAAGGGGGAAACCCAGGTAATGCCCTCCCACCTTTCAAGTGCCCTTTTAGAAAGTGATACAATTGGAGGTAAGCTAATAAAGCAAGTTTTAGGAGGTGAAGGTATGAAGAGGGGAGCCTACGAGGAGATGAAAGAAGAGGAAAAGTCACCCTTGGAGAGGTTTGGAGTAAACTTAACGCAGATGGCAAGGGAGGGGAAGCTGGACCCGGTTATAGGTAGGGAGAGTGAGATAAATCAGGTTATAGAGGTTTTACTCAGGAGGACCAAGAACAATCCCGTTTTGGTGGGGGACCCGGGAGTTGGGAAGACAGCCATAGTGGAGGGTCTGGCCCAAAGAATAGTAAATAAGGAGGTCCCAAAGGACTTACAAAACAAGGAAATTTGGTCAGTTGATATGGCAACCCTCCTTGCTGGCTCCAAATACAGGGGTGAGTTTGAAGAGAGGTTAAAGTCCCTCCTAAACGAAGTCAAAGAAAGGGGGAACGTAATCCTGTTTATTGATGAAATACACACGATAGTGGGAGCTGGTAAAGCAGAGGGTGCGGTTGATGCGGGAAACATTTTAAAACCTGCCCTTGCAAGGGGTGAGATTAGGGTAATAGGAGCTACCACCTTGGACGAATATAGGAAGTATATAGAAAAGGACCCAGCCCTTGAAAGGAGGTTTCAACCTATATACGTAGAAGAGCCTTCCGTAGAGGAGGCCATAGAAATACTAAAAGGTTTAAGGCCCAAGCTTGAAAAGCACCACGGGGTAAAGATAAGTGATTCAGCGATTGAGGGTGCGGTAAAGCTTACCAAAAGGTTTGTAAGTTTTAGGAAGCTTCCCGACAAGGCCATAGACGCCTTGGACCAAGCCTGTGCCAGAAAAAAGCTCTCCTCCGTTTCCCTGCCCCCTGAGTTGCAAAAACTGGAAAGGAAGATAAGGAGTATTGAGGATGAGATTGTAAAGGCAAACTTAGAGGGTAGGTATGAGGATGAGGCTAAGTTGAAGGCCCAAAAGAATGCCCTCTTAAAGGAAAGGGAGGAGCTCTTAAAGGGTAAGGACTTAAAGGATGCCAAGATAAAAGAATTAGAAGAAAAGATAAAGGAATTGGATGAAAAGATTTTAAAAAGCTCGGAGGAGGGGGACTACGAGAGGGAGGCCCAGCTGAAAATAGAGAAGGTAAACCTTGAAAAGGAGCTTAAAAAGCTCCAAAGGGAAAGGGAGAAGGAGCTGATAGTTGATTGGGAGGATGTTGCGGAGGTAATTTCCGAATGGACGGGAATACCCATAACCAGACTAAAAGAGGAAGAGAGCCAAAAGCTTTTAAAGTTAGAAGAAGAACTCCACAAGAGGGTTATAAACCAAGAGCATGCGGTGAAAGTAGTCTCAGAGGCCATAAGGAGAGCAAGGGCTGGACTAAAGGACCCGAGGAGACCCATAGCCAGCTTCCTCTTCTTAGGACCTACGGGTGTGGGTAAGACTGAGCTTTCCAAGGCCCTTGCGGAGCTCCTCTTTGGAGACGAAGAGGCTCTCATTAGACTGGACATGTCCGAGTTTAAAGAGGAGCATTCGGTTGCAAAGCTCATAGGAGCACCCCCCGGATACGTAGGTTATGAGGAAGGTGGGAAGCTTACCGAGGCGGTCAGAAGGAAGCCTTACTCCGTTTTACTTTTGGACGAAATAGAGAAGGCCCACCCGAGGGTCTTTGACCTCTTCTTACAGGTCCTTGACGATGGGAGGCTAACCGACAGCCACGGAAGGACCGTAGATTTTAGGAATACCGTAATAATTATGACCTCAAACTTGGGTTCGCAATACCTTTTAAACACCAAAGACTTTGAAAGGGCAAAAGAGAGGGTTTTGGAAGAACTAAAACACTTTTTCAGACCCGAATTTTTAAACAGGATAGACGAGGTTGTAGTCTTTAAACCTTTAACGGAAAAGGAGCTAAGTGCCATAGTGGATTTACTCGTAAGGGACCTAAACAGGAGGCTTTCTGAAAAGAACATAAGGGTGGAGCTAACCCAGAGGGCAAAGGAGGAGCTCATAAAGTTAGGTTATGAGCCTTCCTTTGGAGCAAGGCCCTTGAAGAGGACCTTACAAAGGTATGTTGAAAATCCCTTGGCGGAAAAGATAATAAGGGGGGAGGTGAAGGAGGGGGATGAGGTGCTGATTGACCATAACGGTAAGGAATTTACCTTTAAGGTGAAAACCTGATGGAGGAAAGGAGCCTCTTTAAAATTTTTAGTCTCTTGGAGGAGGAAAAGGAATTCCACAGGACCCTAACCTCTTTACTCTTACAG
>WFPT01000038.1 GCA_015487365.1 Aquificaceae bacterium | reverse complement strand
GGGGGACGGGTTTGGGGCTCCCCATAGTTTTAAGGTACGTTCATCTTTTAAAGGGTAGCGTAGAAGTTCAGTCGGAGGAGGGTAAGGGGACCACCTTCACTGTAAGGATACCTTTACTACCTCACCGTTGAAGGCCTTAAAGTAGTAATCCTTCCCCCTTTTCTTAATGAGGTTTTGGGGGGAAAGGAAAACCTTACCCTTCCCGCCCGGTAAGTCTAAGGCATACCTTGGTATCCCCAAACCTGAAATCTTACCCCTCATAAACTCTAAAATTTCCAAGCCCTTTTCCAAACTGGTTCTAAAGTGCATAGCTCCCTTTATGGGGTCGCAGAAGAAGAGGTAGTAGGGCCTTACCTTAGCTTTGAGGAGCTTCCTTGAAAGTTGGAGCTGGACTTGGGGCTCGTCGTTTATTCCCTTTAAGAGAACCGCTTGGTTGTTTAAGGGTATTCCCCTCCTCAAAAGCTTTTCTAATGCTTCCTCCGATTGCTCAGAAATCTCCCTTGGGTGGTTGAAGTGGGTGTTTATGTAGATGGGTGAATATTTTTCCAAGATTTCTAAGAGCTTTTGGTCAAAGAACCTCTGGGGTGCCAGGGCGGGCATCTTGGTGGAAAACCTTATTATCTCTACGTGCTTTATCTTCCTTATCTCCCTTAAAATGAATTCAAGCTTTTGGTTGGATAGGACGAAGGGCTCCCCCCCCGAGAGTATAACCTCCCTTACCTCCTCCCTCCTTTTAAGGTAGTCTAAAATCCTTTTTAGCTCCTTATAGCTTATGGCTCCCTCCTTCCCCTTAAAGATTCTCTTCCTCATGCAATACCTACAATAGACAGGACAGAAGTTACTGACCCTTATGAGCAACCTGTCAGGGTAGCGGTGGGTCATGTGGGGTATATCTCCTTCCTCCTTGAAGGGGTCCTCCTCCCCTCCCCTTTGAACCTCTGGGTTCAGCTCTTCCCTTTTGGGTATCACCATGAGCCTGATGGGGTCGTTGGGCTCGTCCCTTTCCATTAAAGATAAGTAGTGGGGGGTTATGGCAAAGGGATAGACCTTACTTACCTTTTTAAAGGCCTCCTCCTCTTCCTTAGTTAGCTTTATCCTTCCCTTTAACTCCTCCAAGCTCCTTATCCTGTTATTTATCTGAAAGAGGTAACTTTCCACCATACCTTAGCTCATTTTACCAGAGCTTTAAAGTTTCCCTCATTTCCTCTAAAACTTTCGCGTTTCCTCTTAGCTTTATCCCCTCCACCTCCAAGACACCACTTATACCCAAACTGTTTATTAGGAAAACACCATCAAAGCTACTTAGCTCCTTTAACCTTACCCTTTCTTCTCTTACTTCAAAAAACTTTAAGAGGTATTTTCGGGTGGTTCCACGGAGTAATCCCAAGTCCTCGGAGGGGGTGTAAAGATTACTTCCCTTTAAAAGGATTAGGTTTGCGGAGGTGGTTTCGGTTATGTAGCCCCTTTCGTTTAAAATTAGGGCGTCGTAAAATCCCCTCCTTGTAGCCTCCCTCCTTGAAAGGGTAAATAGTAGCCTTGAAGTGCTTTTAATCTTTAAGGTTACGTCCTTGGAGGAGACCCTGTAAGGGCTTAGGGCCAGTTTAACGAAGTTAGGCTTTTTTTTATATTGGTAGGTTAAAACCTTTACCCTCGTCCTGTTTGAAGTCCCAAAGTAGCTACTCTGACCGTAGGAAATCAGTAAGTATTTTAGGACCAACCTTTTACCCCTTGCCCTGCCCTTTAAAGCTTTCAAAAAGCTTTCATAGGAAGGACAGTTTAAACCTAAAAGCTTTGCCCCAAGGCTTAACCTCTCGTAGTGGAGCCTTAACTTTTCCTCCGGGCAACCCCATAGGATAGTTTCAAACAATCCCTCACCAAAGAGTAGGGTCCTATTTACCAAACCTTTCATCCATAAGCTCCCTCTTCTTTTCCTCTATCTTCTGCCCTAACTCCCTACCCCTATACCTTTCCTTTAAGTCCCTTAGAATGTCTTGGGGAAGCTTAAAGCCTTTAAGCTCCTTTAAAAAGAGTATTAGTTTGTTTGTTAGCTCCCTTTTGTAAGATAAAAGCAAAACCATATAAAGGTCAAGCCCCTTTAAAGTTTGGTAGATTTGGGAGGGTTTTTCCGCTTCCATAAGTTTTTTTATCAAACCCCCAACCCCTTTTACTTCTTCCAAGAGCTTTAAAATCCTTGAAGGGACGTTCATAAGTTTTAGCTCTTGCTTTGGATTTAGGTCCTTTAAGAGGTAAAGGAGTATTAGGTATCCAAAGCTTACGTCCTTTTTACCAAACTCTAAGGAGTACCAGCTGTAAAATTCCCTTAAATTCCTTATCTCTTCAAGGGAGAGCCTTTGCCAGCTAAAACCCTTAAATAACCTCTCCATTATTCCATACTTTCTGTAAAGGTTTAAAAGCTCCAAGAGGTTTTCTTCCTTTAAGGCCAAGGAGAGCTCCTTAAAGACTCTACCCTTTGGAGCTACTTCTAAAACCCCCAGTTTTAAGGCCCTTTTTAGTAATTCCTCCGTTCCCCTTGAAAGTTTAAAGTTAAACCTTGCGCAAAACCTCAGGGCCCTTAAAATTCTTACGGGGTCCTCTACGAAGCTGACTGGGTGTAGGACTCTAACTATACCCCTTCTTAGGTCCTCAAGGCCACCAAAGAAGTCAATCAGAGTTCCAAAGTCCTCTTCATTTACCGAAAGGGCCAAGGCGTTTATGGTAAAGTCCCTCCTTATCAGGTCCTGCCTAAGGTTTGCCCTTTCCACCTCCGGATAACTGGGCCTTAGGTATATCTCCCTCCTTGAAGAGGAAACTTCAACCTTAAAGTTTTTGTAGCTAAAGTGAAAGCTTTTGTAGTCAAAGAAGGTGTGGGTGCGCACGTTAAGTTTCCTTTCCACCTCCTCCCTTAAAGTTAGGGCATCCCCTTCCACTACAAAGTCTAAGTCCTTTAACTCCCTCTTTAAGATTAAGTCCCTTACCACTCCCCCAACCAGATATATCCTAAGCCCCTTAGACTTGGCCACCTCCCCGAGGGCCTTACAGAGTTCCTCCAAGTCCTTTGGTAAATTTATCCTCTTTAGTCTGGGTTTTGGGCTTCCCTCCCTCTGGCGTAGGTGGGATATTACGTCCATCCTCGTTATTACCCCCACCACATAACCTTCCCTTAAAACGGGAATAATTTTTTGACCCCTCAGAACGAGCTCTTCTACCTTCCAAAGGGACTCCTCCTCCTCTACGCAAACTACGTCCCTTTGTAGGAAGTTTTCAACCTTTTCCTCTTTAAAGCTTTCATAGACCTTTAACAAACTCTTTTTCATAACTACCCCCAAAAACTTCCCGTCGCTTCCAACTACGGGTGCCCCCGCAAAGCCCCTTTCCTTTAACTCCTTCAAGGCTATGTATAAAGGGGTATCTTTGTGCAAAACAAAGGGTGGGTTCATAATTTGGGAGACTTTAACCTTACCCTTACCCCTTAAAAAGTCCATCAGGTAGTTTTTCAGCCTCTGACCCGAGACCTCTTCCAGTTTAAGGGCACTGGCGTAGCTGTGTCCCCCTCCTCCAAACTCCCTTAAAACTTTGGAGGTGTCTATGCAACCCCTTGACCTCCCAAAGAGGTAGGTCTTCTTTCCCGCCTCCACTATGAGGAAGAAGGCACAGGAATCTTCAAACTCTTGTAGTTTATAGACCTTTTCAAGAATCTGGGGCTCGTACTCTTCCACCCTCAAGAGGGCTATGGAAACTTTACCTTCCTTTAAGTATAGGCTTTCTACGGAGGTTAGAACCTCTTTAAGCCTTTCCAAGTCCCCCTCGCTCAAACTCGTAGAAAGGATTTTCCTTACCAAGCCAAAGTCTATTCCAAAGCTGAAAAGGTATTCTAAGGCCTTTAAGTCCCTTAACGTGGTGTTATCGTAGGTTAGCCTCCCCGTATCCTCGTAAATACCCAAGGATAGTAGGGTGGCTTCTTTTCTTTTTAGCCTTAAACCCTTTTCCCTTATCCTTTCCACCACCAAAGTCGTAGCACTCCCCACGTCCTCCCTCCTGTGGTGGTCAAAGAATAGGGCTCCCAAGATTTTGGCCTTAAATATGTCTCCCCTTAAATCCTTTAAGCTACTCGTATCCCCGCTCAGTAAAAAGAATTCCTTTGGAAGCTCTTCGGTAATTTTCATTATGTCTTTAAAGGTTTTAAAGGCCAAAGATGCCCTCCTTGAAAGGTTTAGGGGCTTTAATATGGGGCAGTCGTAAAGGAGGGAGAGACCAAAGCAAGAAGAGAGGGCATCCAAATCTCCCCCCTCGGGGATAACCACCAGATACTTCCTATCCTCCATTCAATAATTGTATTTTATTTGTGTTAGAATAGTTTAGGTGCCATGAGGGTAAAGGGAAGTCCTTCTAAGAAGAAGAGGAAGAAGATATTAAAGCTGGCCAAAGGTTATAGGGGGATGAGGCATACCTCTTACAGTAGGGCAAAAGAGGCTGTAATGAAGGCCCTCTACTACCAATACAGGGACAGGAGACTCAGAAAGAGGGAAATGAGGAGACTTTGGATAAGTAGGATAAATGCGGGTGTAAGGCTCTATGGTCTTTCTTACAGTAAGTTTATAAGGGGACTAAAACTTGCGGGTATAGAGCTAAACAGGAAGGTTTTGGCGGACATGGCGGTAAGGGACCCGGAAGGTTTTAAAAAGCTCGTAGAAATATCTAAGGAAAAGCTCACGGATGGATGAAATTAAGGAGGAAATCCTTAAAGATTTAAAAAAAGTTAAAAACTTAAACGAGCTTAAAGCTTTAAGGGACAAATTTTTGGGGAAGGAAGGGAAGATAACAAAACTTTTAAGTAAAATAAGGGAGATTCCAAGGGAAGAGAGGAAGGAATACGGTAAGAGGGTAAATCTTTTAAAGGAGTTTGCCTTAAAGGAAATAGAAAGGAAGAGGAAGGAGCTTGAAGGGTTAATTTTAGAGGAAAACTTAAAGGGGGAGTGGGAAGACCTAAGCTTCTATCAGGGGGAGGAAGAGGGAAACCTACACCCCATAACCAAAACCTTAAACAGGATTTTACAAATCTTCCTCTTTATGAACTTTACCTTAGAAGAGGGTCCCGAGGTAGAAAGGGAAGACTACAACTTTGACCTCCTCAACATCCCAAAGGAGCATCCCGCAAGGGACATGCAGGATACATTCTACTTAAACAGGGAGGGATACCTCCTCAGGACCCACACCTCACCGGTCCAAATAAGGACCATGTTAAAGAAGAGGCCTCCCATAAGGATGGTTTCTGCGGGTAAAGTTTATAGGAGGGACGATGACCCTACCCACTCTCCTATGTTCTTCCAGGTAGAGGGTTTGGTAGTTGATAGGGATACCAATATAAGGCAACTAAAATATACCGTAAGGGTATTTTTAAAACTATTCTTTGGTCAGGAGGTTAAAGTCCGTTTCAGGTCCTCCTACTTTCCCTTTACCGAGCCTTCTTTGGAGGTGGATATAGGATGCCTCCTCTGTAAAGGTAAAGGGTGTGGAGTTTGTAAGGGGACGGGTTATTTAGAGGTAATGGGTTGTGGGATGGTCCACAGCAGAGTTTTAAAAAACTGTGGGATTGACCCACAAGAATACAGGGGTTTTGCCTTTGGCTTGGGGGTGGAGAGGCTCTGTATGCTCTACTACCAGATACCGAACATAAAACTCTTTTACGAAAACGATTTAAGGTTTTTAAAGCAGTTTTGAGATGGTGAGGGAATACGACGTAGTTATAGTAGGTGGTGGTGGAGCAGGTCTTATGACAGCCTTGGAATGCTCCAAGGACTCTTCCTTAAAGATTGCGGTAGTTTCAAAGGTCTATCCTACGAGGTCCCACACGGGTGCAGCTCAGGGTGGGGTAAATGCGAGCTTGGGGGTTGCGGACAGTAGGGACAACCCTCAAATCCACGCCTACGATACCATAAGGGGGAGTGATTTTTTGGCGGACCAAAGTGCGGTCTTTTACATGACCGAGAGGGCTCCCGAGTTAATCTACGAGCTTGACCGCTTAGGTGTTCCCTTTTCAAGGACAGAGGATGGTAGGATAGCCCAAAGACCCTTTGGAGGTGCAACCTACCCGAGGACCGTTTTTAGTGCGGACAAAACGGGACACGTAATACTCCACACCCTCTTTGAGCAGTGTTTGGGGAGGGAAAACGTAGAATTCTTTAACGAGTTCTTCCTCTTGGACTTAATAAGGGATGAAGAGGGAGTAAAGGGGGTTTCCCTTTTAAGTATAAAAGATGGGGAAGTTATAACCTTAGGGGCAAAGGCGGTAGTTTTGGCAACGGGAGGTTTTGCCCGAATCTACTGGTTTAGGAGCACCAACGCCATAGGAAATACGGGAGATGGGCAGGCGGTAGCTTTAAGAAACGGAGTCCCTTTAAAGGATATGGAGTTTATCCAGTTCCACCCAACGGGTCTTGCCAAAACGGGAATACTCCTTTCAGAGGCCAGTAGGGGAGAGGGGGGCTACTTAATAAACAGGCTCGGAGAAAGGTTTATGAAAAGGTATGACCCAAAAAGGATGGAGCTTTCAACCAGAGACTTGGTTTCAAGGGCCATAGAAACGGAAATAAGGGAAGGGAGAGGTTTTGGTAAGGAGCCTTACTCTTACGTTCTATTGGACCTGAGGCACTTGGGGGAAAAGAAGATAGAAGAGAGGCTACCACAGGTTAGGAAGTTAGCCATTGACTTTGAAGGTAAGGACCCTGTAAAGGAGCCTATACCCATAAGACCAACAGCCCACTACTGTATGGGTGGAATCCATGTAAAGGACTACAAGACCTTGGAAACTCCCTTAAAGGGACTCTTTGCGGTGGGTGAGTGTGCCTGTATATCCGTCCATGGGGCAAACAGACTGGGTGGAAACTCCCTTATAGAGCTTTTCGTCTTTGGGAAAACCTTGGGGGAATATTTAAGAAAATACGTAAAGGACTTGAAACTGAGGCCCATAACCTACGGCGAGAGGAGAAAATCAGAGGAGTTTATAGAAAAAATCTTTAAGAGGGAGGGGAAGGAAAAGCTCTCCCAAGTTAGAGCGGAGATGGGAAGGATAAACTGGGAAAAGGTGGGAATTTTTAGAGAAGAAGGGGGTTTGAAGGAAGCCTACGAAAAACTTACTGAGCTCCTCCAAAGGTGGGAGAAGATACCCTTAGTGGATAAGGGGAAGGTCTTTAACACCAACTTAATAGAGCTCTTGGAATTAAGGAATATGCTTGAGCTTTCAAGGGTAGTGGCACTAAGTGCCCTAAACAGGAAAGAAAGCAGGGGAGGACACAGGAGGGAGGACTACCCAAAGAGGGATGATGAAAACTTTTTAAAGCACTCCTTAGTTTATTATGAAAACGGAGAGCTTAAACTAAAATACTTGGAAGTTGATACAACTAAGGTGGGGGTAAAATGAGGGTAGGAATATTAGGCTTTGGGAATATGGGAAGTGCCTTTGGAAGGTGCCTTAAAGAGGCAATAGTTTATGACATAAACGAGGAAAAGAAAAAGTTAGCCCTATCCTTAGGCTTAGGGGTAGCCAACGACCTTGAATTTTTAAAGGGAGAGAGTGAGCTAATTTTGGTGGCGGTAAAACCAAAGGACAAGGGGGTTTTGGAAAACTTTAAGGACTACCAAGGGGTAATAGTGAGCATAATGGCGGGAGTGAGCATAAAAGAGATTGAGAAACTCTGTGGAAGGAAAAAAATAGTAAGGTTTATGCCCAACATAAACGTTTTGGTAGGTGAAGCCTTAATAGGTTATAGTAAAAACGAACTGGTGGATGAAAACCTCTTGGAGGAAGTTTTAAAAACCTTTAAAAACTGTGGCTCCTTTGTAGAGGTAAGGGAAGAGCTTATGGACTCCTTTACAGCTTTATGTGGAAGCTCTCCCGCCCTAATCTTTGAACTCATAGATGCCCTAATCTTAGCGGGTCTAAGGGAAGGCTTTGACTACAAAACTTCAAGGGAAATTGCGGTTCAAATCCTCTTAGGTAGTGCAAAACTGGTAAAGGAGTTTGAGGGGGAGGTTAGGAGCTTAACCTTTAAGGTAGTATCCCCTGCTGGGACCACCGCGGAGATGCTAACGGAGCTTGAAAGAAGAGCCTTTAAATCTTCAATAGTTGAAGCTGTAAGGAAGGCCACCCAGAGGGCAAAGGAGCTGAGTAAAAGATGAAGGAAGAAAAGGAAAGGAAGGAGCACGAGCTTATGGAAATGCCCTTTATAGAGCACCTGAGGGAATTAAGGGAAAGACTCATAAAGGTAGCTTTAAGCATATTTGTAATGTCCCTCGTTAGCTTTTACTTTGCGGACAAAATCTTTACCTTCTTAAAGGAGCCGGTTTTGAGGTATTACCCCAAGGTAAATTTAATAACCCTTTCGCCCACAGAGCCCCTCTTTATACTCTTAAAGGTTTCCCTTGCCTGTGGTGTAATCCTGTCCTTTCCCATAATAGCATACCAGTTTTGGAGATTTGTAGAGCCAGCCCTTTATGAGAGCGAAAAGAAGAAGGTCATACCCTTAATGCTATCTTCTATACTCCTTTTTTCCTTAGGTCTATGCTTTGCATACTTTTTGGTCCTACCCCTATCTTTAAAGTTTTTAATAGGAATAGGTATAGAAAAACTAAACACCCAACCTATGCTTTCTATAAACCTTTACATAAGCTTTTTACTAAAAATGCTTATTGCCTTTGGCCTTGCCTTTGAAATGCCAATAGTTTTACTCTTTTTACAGAGGGCGGGGATTATAACCAAGGGACAACTAAAAAAATTTAGAAGATACTTTATATTCTTTTCCTTTGTAGTTGGTGCCTTTATAGCTCCCGATGTCCTAACCCAAATCCTTATGGCTATTCCCTTAATAATACTTTATGAAATTTCAATACATCTGGGCTAGTCCGAGGAAGTTTTAAAGCCTACGAGCTTATAGAGGGGACAAAAGCCTACCGCGGAAGTTATTATAAATATTACCCCTAATATTCCTAAAATCCACCAAGCCCCACCTTTTAAGAAGGCCAAGATTAAGAAGATGATAGCTAAAATCACCCTTATAGCCCTGTCCCAGTTGGCCATGTTCTTCTCCATTCCTTCCACCTCCTTTTTAAATATTATAATACCTTAAAGAATTTTTGCAAGCTTTAAAGAAAACTTATAGCGCTATAAGAAAAACTAAAAACTGGGTTTATATTTTTATTGTAAGATAAAAGTTAAGGAGGTGGGAAAGATGGGTGAAATTAAACCTGACAAAGTTTTAGATGCCAGTGGCCTAAATTGTCCTCTGCCCGTTTTAAAGACAAAGGGTGTTTTAAAGGATATGCAGGAAGGCCAAATCCTTGAAGTCATTTCCACGGACCCGGGCTCTAAGGCGGACATACCCGCCTTTTGTAAGAGGACGGGCCACGAGCTTATAGAGATGAAGGAGGAGGGGGGTAAGTTTATTTACTACATAAGGAAGAAGGGAGGTTAAGTATGGCCAAGGAAAGGCTTGCCATAATAGCTTCTAAGGGGACCCTTGACTGGGCCTACCCTCCCCTAATAATAGGCTCCACCGCCGCATCTATGGACATTGAAACCGCCATATTCTTTACCTTTTACGGACTAAACATAATACATAAAGAGAAGATGAACAAGTTAAAGGTAGCACCTTTGGGAAACCCCGCTATGCCCATGGACTTCCCTCCTTCCCTACAAAACCCAATTACCAACTTCATCTCATCCCTCTTCCCCGGACCTCCCCAGATTATGGGAGTGATACCGGGAATGACCGACTTCATGACCGCTGTGATGAAGAGGGCCTTCAAGGACCACAAGGTTGCCTCTATACCCGAGCTTATAGAACTGTGTAAGGAGGCGGGAGTAAAGCTTATACCCTGCCAGATGACCATGGAAGTATTTGGCTATAAGTATGAAGATTTAATAGAGGGTTTAGAACCCCCTGCGGGTGCTGCAACCCTAATAAGCTACGTCTTGGAAGCGGAAAAGCCTATGATAATTTTCGTTTAAGTCAAAGCTAAAACCAAACATCTTATAGAGGAGGTGGCGTTATGGAGCAGGAGAAGATACTCTTTTACATTTTGACCATCCCCTATGTGGTAAGGGTTGAGCCTACAACCGGTGAATTAATCAACCCACAGGCGGGAGCACCCTTCTTTTTGGCCACCGCAGCAACCGCTATGGACTACGAGGTGGAGATGGTCCTAACTTCCGAGGCGGGCTTTTTCCTGATGAAGGACAACGCAAAGAAGGTTAAGGTAAGGCCCGGAGTGGAGCAAACCGTTTATGACTTTATCAAGATGGCAAAGGATGCGGGGGTAAAGATTTACCTGTGCGTTCCCTCCTTGGACCTTACCGAAACTTACAAGGAGGAGGATGTCAACAGGGAAATATGCGATGGAATAATAGGGGGTGCAGCCTTCTTGGAAAAGGTAATGAGTGGTGAATATGCCCTTATTACCCTTTAAAAATTCTTATAGTATCATAAAAAAAACTTATAGACATTTTAGATTTTTTGCATATATTGATAATTTAGAAAAGGTAAGGAGGTAGGGGATGGAAGGACACAATTACGGATACAATATACCGATATCTGAGAAGACTAAGAAGGTCCCCCTTGAAGAAAAGAGGCGTATTATAGAGGAAGTTAAGTCCGATTTTAGGTTTAAGGAATACCTCTTTGGCTGTCTAAACTGTGGAGTTTGCACCGCTTCTTGTCCCTCAAACAGGTTCTTTGACTACTCACCCAGAGAAATAGTCCAGAGGTTCTTAGAGGATGACGTTGAGGTCCTCTACGATATGATGCACGAATACATCTGGGCCTGCTCCCAGTGCTTTACCTGTTGGATAAGGTGTCCCTTCGTAAATAATCCGGGGGGACTGGTAATTATAATGAGGGAGGTTGCGGTAAGGAATGCCTTTGAAGCAACCAAGGACCTTTTAAAGCCTTATGGAAGGGTCCTCTTAAAGGTAATGAGCACCGGAAACCAGCTCTCCGCGGACATGCTCCAACCCGACTTCTTCCCAGACTGGGGTCCGAAGATGCAGGACAACATGGAAAACCTCAGAGCTAAGAGGATGGCTATACCCTTTGACGTAGGGAAGGCCGTAAAGACCGCTTGGGAGGTATCCTTGGAGACCGCCATTGAAATGTATCAGATATGGGAGGAAACGGGAATATTTGACATGCTTGAAAGGTTAGACCCTAACCTCCATATGGTAATAATGGACATAGTGGATGAAAATAAAGACCGTTGGGAAGAGTTAATGGAAGAGGAGGAGGAACAATAATAGAAAAAAACTTTTTAAAGGAGGTGAAGCCATGGGTATTTTAAGATATGCGGACCCACCGCCTTTTCCTATCCAAAACAAGCATTCCCATTACGACCACATCTTTGAGAAGATGGAGGAGTTGGAGGCCAAGGGGGAAATCCTCATATTCAGGATTACCGACGAATACAAGCCCGTTGAGGTATACACCAGAACCGGTAGGATAAAGAAGATACCCACCAACAAGCTCTGGCACCACAAATCCTGTGGTCAGTGTGGAAACATCCCCGGCTATCCAGCCTCCGTTTTTTGGTTTATGAACAAGTTCGGCCTTGATTATCTGAACGAGCCCCATCAGACTTCCTGCACCGCTTGGAACTACCACGGCTCTGGAACTTCAAACCCGGTGGCCCTTGCCGCGGTCTATCTAAGGAATATGCATCAGGCTTGGAAGACAGGTTATTATCCCTTAATACACTGTGGAACCTCCTTTGGCTCCTACAAAGAAACCAGGGAGCTCCTTATAATGGACGATGAGCTCAGGAAGGCTGTAAAACCAATCCTCAAAAAGCTTGGGAGGTTGACAGAAGACGGTAGGATAGTAATACCCGAGGAGGTTGTCCATTACTCTGAGTGGGTCCATGCTATGAGGTTTAAGATAAAGGAGCTTTACGAAAAGGAAGGTAAGGCCGAAGGGATAGACGTTTCCAACGTAAGGGTTGCAATACATAACGCCTGCCACACCTACAAAATGATAGCGGACGACTACCCTTACGACCCAGAAGTTTATAACGGGCAAAGACCCGCTGCATCTACCGCGGTTATAAAGGCCTTGGGAGCACAGGTTGTAGATTATTCCACTTGGTATGACTGCTGTGGCTTTGGTTTTAGGCACATACTTACGGAAAGGGAATTTACCCGTTCCTTTGCCATATACAGGAAACTAAAAGTTATATCCGAAGAAGTTAAAGCGGATGTAATAATAACTCACGATACGGGTTGCACCACCACCATGGAAAAGAACCAGTGGATAGGTAAGGCCCACGGCCTATACTATCCGATTGCGGTAATGTCCGATGTAATGTTTGCCGCCCTTGCCTGCGGAGCCCATCCCTTTAAGGTAGTCCAGCTCTACTGGAACTGCTCCAACTACGAACCACTCTTAGAGAAGATGGGTATTACCAACTGGAAAGAGTTAAAGAAGGAGTGGGAGGAAACCGTAGAATACATCTCCAAGCTGGAAAAGGAAGGGAAGTACGACGAGCTCTTGGAATTCTTCAAGGAATACGACCTCTACGAGCCTTACAGCAGGACTTCCGACGGCTTTAAGAGGAGGAGGTCCGCTACCGCGGATATGCCTCTGTTTAAGTCTTAATAGCTTTGGGGAGGTTTTGGCCTCCCCTTAAAAAATAAAAGAGGAGGTAGGAAATGGAGCAAAGCGTTCTGGTAATAGGTGGTGGTCCAGCGGGTCTTTCCGCAGCAAGGACTTTGGGAGGCCTTGAGGTCAAAACTTACCTTGTGGAAAAGGCCCAAAAGCTTGGTGGAAGGCCAATCCTTGAAGATTACCACACCCTAATACCGAGGAAGATGAAGCCCTCTCAGGTATTGGGACCCTTCATTGAAGAGGTCCAAAGTAATCCCAACGTGGAAGTATTCCTTAATACGGAAGTGGAGGAAGTAAGTGGTAGTGGAGGGAATTTTAGTGTAAAGCTTTCCAACGGAAAGACCTTAAAGGTTGGTGCAATCGTAGTGGCAACCGGCTTTACCCACTTTGACCCAAAGAGGAAGGGAGAGCTCGGTTTTGGAATATATCCGGATGTAATAACTAACTTGCAGTTGGAGCAGATGTTTTCAAGGGAGGGTAAGCTTTACAGGCCCTCCAACGGAGAACTACCAAAGAGGGTGGCCTTTGTCTTTTGCGTAGGTTCAAGGGACAGGCAGTTGGGAGTTACGAATGTCCACTGTTGTAGATACGGCTGTGCCCTTTCAGGCTTGCAGGCTATGGAAATTAGGCAAAAGTATCCAGAAGTGGATGTCTTCTGCTACTATATGGATGTAAGGACTTACGGGACTTGGGAGTATCCCTTCTACTGGGAGCCTCAGGAAAAGTTTGGGGTTAGGTATGTCCGTGGGAGGATAGCGGAAATTACCTATTCACCTCAGGATGGAAGGCTGAGGGTAAAGCACGAGGATACCATAGTCCAAAGGCCTGCGGAAATTCCTATGGACTTAGTAGTGTTGGTCTTAGGTATGGAGCCTTCCGAAGGAACTAAGAAGGTTGCAAAACTCTTAAACCTAAAACAAAACCCAGACAGCCTATTTATAGAACCCGCGGACGAGGTGGGAGACCCGACCGTTTCTAACGTAGAGGGAGTCTTTATAGCGGGTGCCTGCAAGGGACCCATAGACATAGAATCTTCCATATCCGACGGAAGGTCCGCGGGAGTAAATGCTGCGCTCTATCTAAGGGGGGCAAAGGTAGGGGCTTAAAATGGCTACAAAGTTAGACTATGCCTTAGTAAGGGACTACCTGGTAAAGCTCCTTCAAGAGGGGGAAGAATTTTTAAAGGAATTTTACCAAGAGCTAAAAGGTAAGTCCTCCCTCTTTCAGGAAACTTTCAAAAGGGAAAAAATTGACGAGCTCCAAGAAGAAGATTTGTTAAAGGTTTTTTCTACGGTATTTTCCGTAAGGAGGAACGCCCAAAGGATTTTAAGGGAAACCCCCTTGGATACATTAAGGGAAGCCTTAAAGGAACTCCTTTACTCACGGGAGGGTTTTGACCAAAAGGTCTGGGAGTTTGCCAAAAGGTTAAGGGGTGCGGAAGTAAGGAGGTTGAGGGACTTAGGAGCTGAAATTTTACACTTTACCTTTCCAAAAAAGTATGTCCTTTGGACCTCTTGGGT
>WFPT01000037.1 GCA_015487365.1 Aquificaceae bacterium | reverse complement strand
CTCTTAAAGTATTCAGATTTTGTAAAGATAAACATAAAGGAGTGTCCTTACGATGAGAAGGAGTTGAGGGAGGTTTTAGAAGTTTTACGCAAACTAAAAATTAAGGTGGGAGCTAAGAACGTTGAAACCAAAAAGGAATACGAGTTTGCCCTTAAAATGGGCTTTGACCTCTTTCAGGGAAACTACCTTGCAAGGGAAGAGCCAGCCTATCCCAAGTTTCCATACTTTTTAAAGGATACCGTCCTGCAACTCTTTGAAGCCATAGAAGAAAAAAACTACGACAAGTTTATAGAGGTGGTTAGGAAGGACGTTAGCACCTTCGCCCAATTTTTGAGGGTATTTGGTTATGAAATGGAGAATGTGGAAAAGCTAAACGAGTTTATAAAGGGCCTTGACTGGGAAACACTAACAAACTTTGCCCTATCTGTGGCGGTCCCAGAGTTCATAGAAAGGGGGAAGAAGAAGGAGCTGTGGGAGAGGGCTCTAAGGGTGGCCATCCTCTCTGAAAAGCTTTCGGAGGTAATAAACCCAAGGGTGAAGGTGGAGGCCTACACCTGCGGGCTCCTTTCCTTTTCGGAGGAAATCTTTGGGGAAAAGCCCACCGACATACTGAAAGACCTTCCCCTCTGGAACGAGTTAAAGGACGCCCTCGTTTCAAAGAGGGGAGAGCTCAATACCATAGTAAGAGGGGCAAAGCTAATAGAGGAGGGGAACTTAAAGAAGGCCTCAGAGGTCTTGGGGATTGAGGAGGAAAGGCTTAAAAAGTTTTTAGAATTTTCAAGGGAGAGGGCCAAGATACTAATGGGCTCTTAAGATGAGGGTTTTAGAAAGGGAGGTGGTTTTAAAGCTCCTTCAAAAGGGTTACACTTTAAGCGTTGCGGAAAGTTGCACGGGGGGACTTCTTAGTAGTAGGATAGTTAATGTTGAAGGGGCATCTAAGGTATTTTTAGGGGGCTTTGTGGTCTATTCCAACAAATTTAAGGAAAAGTTTTTAAAAGTGAGGGGGGAAACCTTAAAAAAGTTTGGGGCGGTTTCGGAGGAGGTATGTAGGGAGATGCTAAAAGGGGTTATGAGAGTAAGTGGCTCGGACTTTGGGGTGGCCATAACGGGGGTTGCGGGACCAACGAGCTCTGAAAGAAAACCGGTGGGGCTCACCTACGTAGGGATAGGTTTTAGGAAAAGATTAAAGGTATATAGGTTTAACTTTGAAGGGACGAGGAACGAAATAAGGTTTTTGGCAACCCAAGAAAGTCTAAAGCTCTTACTAAAATGGCTAAACTCTGCATAAGCCTTGACACGGATAAAGAAAAGGCCCTAAAAATTATAAATTCTTTAAAGGGTAAAGACTTAGTCTTTAAGGTCTCCCACCCCTTATACCTTCAAAATCCAGAAATTTTAAAGCTTATAAAGGAATTAAACTTTAAGCTTTTTCTGGACTTAAAACTCTTTGACATACCAAACACCGTAAAGCTTACAATAAAAGAGTGTGAAAAACTTAAAGTAGATTACCTTACCCTGCACCTCCTCGGAGGAAGGGAGATGATTGAAGAGGCCTTGAAGGTAAAAGGTAACGTAAAGCTTATAGGAGTAGGTGCCTTAACGAGTTTTTCTCAGGAGAATTTAAGTTTTTTTAACTTTAAAGGTTTAAAGGAAATGACCTTAAAACTTATAGAGTTTGGGAGCTCCTTGGGTCTTGATGGCTTCGTATGCCCGGGGGCCTTCTTAGAAGAGGTTAGGGAAAGGGTCAAAGGTAAAATCTTGGTGGTTCCCGGAATAAGGGAAAGGGTAAAACCCTTTGACCAAAAATTCACCTTAACTTTAAAGGAGGCCAAGGAAAAAGGGGGGGACCTCTTGGTGGTGGGTAGGGAGGTCCTCCTATCAGAGGAGCCCGTAAGGAGGGTTGAAGAGCTTTTATCTAAAATTTAGCTATCAGGCTCAGGAATAGGGACCTGGGTAAAGTGTTGTAATTTTTTGCTATCTCATACCTTTCATCGGTTAGGTTTTTAACCTCCAAAAGAAGCTCGTAGCTTTTAAATTCCTTTGAAAGGCTTAGGTTTATAAGGGTATAAGGCTTTAAATAAACTATCTTACTCTTTGAGTAGTCGTAATCCCTCCTCCTTGAAGCGTGAAAGACTTCTAAACTTAAAAATTTAAATCCAAAATTTAAAGAAAAAAATTCCTTAGGTATCCTGTAAAGTTGCTCACCTGCCTTTAAACCAACACAACCTTCTTTACAAAAGCTCCTTATTTTGTTGTAGGAAAACTTTAAAAAGAAGGGCCTTCCCTTATACTTTAAACCGATTTCCCTTCCAAAGCTCTTACCCTTACCCAAGTTGTAAGGTTTAAAGTCCTTAGGAGAGAAAAAAATCTGGTTTGAGTAGAGGGTGTCAAAGTAAGAGAGCTTTAAGGAAAATTTTTTGCCTTTTAGGTTTAGCCCCAACTCTTTGGTGTAGGAAAGCTCCGGTCTCAGGTTGGGATTTCCGTATAGTTTATCGTAAAGGTTAAAGAGCTGGGGCCTCTTGTAGCCCTCGTAATACCCTCCAAAGAGGTTTAAGTTCTTTAAAACTAAAACAACTTTTAGGTTTGAGCCCCTTACAGCCTTTGGCTCTGAATACCTAAAACCACCCGAAAAAATCAGACCTTTAAGCCCATAGGTTGCTTTAAGGTATAGGGCCCTCTCCCCTCTTTTGGCTTTAAGGGTTTGAGTCCTTGCACCTTCCTCAGAAAGGGACAGGCCCACCTTTGCCCTTAACCTTTTTAAGGGTCCTAAGTTATAATCTAAGCGTAGGTAGTCAAAGCTTGAATTGAAGGAGCCGTAATTTTTTGCATCCCCCTCATAGGCCCTTCTGTATTCCTGATGGGAGGCCAGAAGATTTACCTTATTTATAAGGAGGTTTATACCAAAGAGTTTGGCGTTGCTCTTTTGGATGCAGTTTCCATCAGGTTTTGGGCAGTAGTCAAAGTTTAGCTTATTATCAAAGCCAAGGCCAAAGACCTTAAAGCTCCCCTCCCTTAGTTTATAACCCACCTTAAAGGAAAAGCCAGAGGAGTTAAAGTAATCCCTTTCCCCTTTCCCAAGCTTTGAAGCGTCTATCCCCCCCGTCTTAAAAAAAACCCCCTTTATGTTGTAAAAGATTTTCCCCTCCTTCCCCATAAACTCACTCTTTAACTTAAAGGTGTCAAAGCTTCCCCCCAAGAAACTGAACCTAACTTTGCTTTCCTTTGGCTCTAAGAGTTTAAAGCTTAAGCCTCCACCTATGGATTCGTAAGTAACCGAGCGCGGATTTTTAAAGATGTAAAGGGTATCAAAGAGGTCTGGAATCTGGGAAAGGTCAAAGGTGGGAGAGGATGGCTCCTTTAAGGGAACACCTTCAAAGAACAGGCTCGTGTAATCCCCCTTCCCTCCCCTTACACTTATTGAGCTAAACTGTCCAAAACCACTGGAACTCAGCTTTATAAAGTCCCCCTCCCTCTCTAAAAAGTTATAAACTTCCTCCGGGCTCTCCCTCTTACCTACCACAACTATTTCCTCTACACCAAAGAGGAGGGAAATGAATAAGAGTAAAACTTTAAACTTCAAGGCTAAACCTTGGCTTCCTCTGATGCTTTAAGAGGTTTAAGGAAAACCTTAAATTGTCGTAGAGGGTTATGGAGTAGTTGTCCCAAAAGACGCAGGTCCCACAAAGGCAAAAGTATCCACCACTCTGAGGGTGAATCTGTTCAGCGATAAGAAGGGTGTAATCATCCTCAGCCCTTGCCACTATCTTTACGTCGGGCATTACGGTCTTTATGCTGGCACAGCAGGGTAGGACTATCTTCCTAACCCCTTCCTTATACCTCCTGATTTTGGTGGTGGTTATTAGGTATTTGTCCCCCTCGTGGTTGTTCTTTTCGTCTATTACCTCGTCGTGGTTGAGGAGCATCCCAAACCTTTCCGAAAGGCTGTTGCAAACTTCCGCAATCCTGTCCTCATTTTTGTAATAACCCAGTAGAATTACCTTCTTTCCATACCTTGCCACCAGCTCCTCCACGAAATCCACCTCATCCCTCTTAAAGGGTATCTCCGGATAGTTAAAGACTATCGTGTCGTAATTTTTTAAATCCTTCCAATTACTTACCTCTTCAACCTTCATACCTTCCTTTAAGATGGCTTCCTTTAACTTTGAAAAGTAGTAGTGGTCCTCTACGGTAAATTCTTGGTGGGTTACGTCCCAACCTATTTTGGTCATTTAAACCCCTTTTAATTTTAACTCTTCTATTAGCCTTTTATACCTCTGGTAGTCTTCCTCCTTTAAGTATTCTAAAAGCTTCCTCCTCTTATTGACCAGGCCTATAAGACCCCTCCTTGAGTGAAAGTCCTTTTTGTGGACCTTTAAATGCTCGCTTAAACGGTTTATCCTCTCCGTTAAGAGAGCTATCTGAACTTCCGGTGAGCCCGTGTCCTTTTCGTGCCTCCTGAACTTCTTTATTATCTCCTCCTTCTTTTCCTTAGAGAGCATATACTTTATTTTATCACAACTTTGCTGGCTTCAAAGACTGGTCCTTCCACGCACACCCTGTAATACTTCCCATCCTCACCCCTTACTACACAACCCAAACAGACCCCATAACCACAGGCCATAGGGGCTTCCAAGGAAAGGTAAAGTTTCCTATCCCTCAACTTTTCCTTAAAGGCTTTTAGCATAGCCCTCGGTCCGCAGGCCTGAACTACCCAACTCCTGTCAAATTCAAGGGTTGGTTTTAGGAGGTTTCCCTTCTTGCCAAAGCTCCCATCTTCGGTAAATACCTCACACTCTAAGCCCAGCTCCCTTAAAAAGGGTAAAAGCCCTAAGTGTCTCTTGGTCCTCCCACCGTAAAGTATAAAGAGCTCCTTCTTTTGCCTTAAAACTTCCTGGGCTAAGTAGGTAAGCGCTGAAAGGCCTACCCCTCCTCCAACTAAGAGATTCTTTTTAAAGACTTTAAAGGTTCCTTTGCCCAAAAAGAGGAGGGCCCTTAAAACTTCTCCCCTTTTCCTTTCAGATAGTATGTGTGTCCCCCTTCCCAGGAGGTAGTAAATTAAAAAGACCTTGTCCCTTTCAAAGTGTGCTACCGCAAAGGCTCTCCTCAGGAGGGGCTCTAAGGTGTTGGAGACGGAAAGCATTAAAAATTGGCCTGGCTTTGGCTCCGGTAGCCCCTCTCCCTCTAAAACCATCAGGTAAGTCCTAAAACCTATCTCCTCGTTCCTTAGAACTTTAAGCTCCCTCTCCTCCATTTAAAGGGACTTCTTCAAGCTCCAAGAGTTGGGGCTCTTCTTCAATCCTTAACACCTCTTTGAGGAGGAAGCTCAGGTTTTGATAGAGGTCCGTAAAGTATATTTGGGTCTTTCCCTCCCCCTCGTCCCTTATTAAGCCCTTTAAGTATTGGGAGGTGGCTTCCGCTGAATCCACCACCCTTACCCCCTTTAAGAACTCGCTTATGGGTTTTTTGAGGAGGGGGTAGTGGGTGCAACCCAAAATTAGGGTGTCTATCTTGCCCTTTGCGGGCGAAAGGTAAAGCCTTACAGCCTCTTCTACTATCCTCCCTTCCAGTATTCCCTCCTCCACCAGGGGAACGAAGAGAGGACAAGCCCTTTCAAAGGTGCACAGCCTCCCCAGTTTCCTCTGGTAGGCACCACTCCTTATAGTGGCATAGGTCCCTATTACACCTACCCTACCTTTACTCAGCTTCTTTGCAAGGGAAACCCCGGGCTCAACCACCCCCAAGAACTCAACCCCCTTGTAGGTCTTCCTTAAAACTTCTAAGGCGTAGGAGGAGGCGGTGTTGCAGGCAACAATTACCATATCCACCCCCTTTGATATTAAAAAATTAACACATTCTAAGGAATACCTTATTACGGTCTCCCTTGACTTGTTCCCGTAGGGGACCCTTGCGGTATCCCCCAAATATATAAGGTCTAAGTTTTTAAACTCCCTCCTTATGGCCTTTAAGACTGTCAGACCACCGACTCCCGAATCAAAGAGCCCAACTTTCATTTTAGCCCTTTATAGGTATGCTTATAAAGATTAACTCCTTGCTGTTTTCCCTCTTTACTTTAACCTGTAAGGTATTTACGTCAAAAATTCCGTAGGAGGATAAGACTTTTACTATATCTTCCTTTATCCTCTCTATCAGGTTAGTGGGAAGCCTCTTCCTTTCGTAGGATAGGACTAAGGTTAATCTTTCCTTGGCTATTTCCTTACTCTTTTTTCCCTTAAAGAGCTCAATCACCGAATAACCTCCCCAGTAGTCCCCTCCTCTCACCGTATTTTTTTAAGGGGACTTCCTCACCCAAAATCCTCCTGGCCAAGTCGTATATGGCCCTTGAAAAGGCTAAGTTTTCTCTTAAAACTGCGGGCTCCCCCCTGTTTAAAAAGTCTATTAAGTTCTTCTCTTCTGGGATTACCCCTATAATTTTTACGCTTAAAACTTCATACACATCTTCAACGTCAAGCATCACCTCCTTTTTTACCATCTCCCAGTTTATCCTATTCACCACTATGAAGTTTTTATACTTTTCCATGCTCTCTAAGAGGCCTATGACCCTATCCGCATCCCTTATAGAAGATACCTCCGGATTTACAACCACCAGGGCCAAGTCCGCCGGTAGGACCGCTATCCTAAAACCCTTTTCAATACCCGCGGGCGAGTCTATGAGTATATAATCAAAGGACTCATCCTCCTTGTAAGTCCTTATGAGCTCCAACCACCTCTTCTCGTCTATTGCATCCTTGTTTTTGGTCTGGTTTGCGGGGAGTAGGTAGAGGCTTAAACCCCTTTTGTCCCTTATGAGGGCCTTCTTTGGTGAGACCCTTCCTTCAAGGACGTCCAAAACGTCATAAACTATCCTGTTTTCAAGGCCTAAGGCCATATCAAGGTTCCTCAGACCTATGTCCGCATCTATCAGTAAAACCCTTTTGTTTAGCTTCGCCAAGGCTACCCCCAAGTTGGCACAGAGGGTCGTCTTACCTACTCCTCCCTTTCCAGAGGTTATGACTATTACCTTATCCATTCTTGTCAAGGCCCTTTATAACTTCGTCCGTTATGTCTAAGACCTCACCCTTGTAGAGGAGGACCTGGCAGTCTAAGACCCCACTTAGGGCCTTCTCCTTTGAAATTTTACTCAAAACCCTTTTTAGCCTCTCTAAGAGCCTCTCCCTCAGCTCCCTCTGGAAGCTTAAAAGCTTTTTCCTGGCCTCCTCTTGAAGCTTTCTATACTTTTCCTGTAATTCCATATACTCTTTGAGTTTTTCCTCCTTAGCCTTTTCCGATAAAAGACCGCTGTCTATCTTACCCTTCAAGTCGTCTATTTTATCTTTTAGTTGGGTTAGCTCGTCCCTTAACCTTAAAACTTCCTTCCTATACTCTTGTTGGAGCTTTGCAAAGTAGGTGGATTTGCTCAAAACCTCGTTGGTGTTAATGCAGGCCAGCTTGAAGGAAAATCCAAAGCTTAACAAAACCAAAAGGATTAAAACTTTCCTCATTTTCCACCTCCTAAGTCAATATATTAAACTATAACTTTTTCCTAAGTCAAGCTTTTAAACTCCTACGGTAAAATAACCCAAACAGGAGGGCCCTGAGGAAGGTTTCAAGACTCATAAAGAGCCAGGGGATTAGGGGGGATGGTAAGAGAAGCTTCATAAGGAGGTAGGAAGGTATCAGCCTAAAAAGCCAAAGGGAGGTTAGATTCACAAAGAGGGGGATTTGGGTCTTACCCAGTCCCTTCAAGGCCCCTGAGAGGACGAAGGCTATTCCCAAAGGGACCTGGGAGAGGGCAACTATCTTTAAGTAATAGGAGGTAAGGTGTATAACCTCCTTGTCCCCTGTAAAAATACTTGCAAGGCTCTTGGGTAAGAAAAAGAGGGGGAGGGAAAGGAGTCCCATCAGGAAAACGGTGGTAAAGAGGCAAACCTTTACACCCCTCTTTAAACCCTTAAAGTTCCCCGCCCCAAAGTTTTGTCCGGTAATGGTGGTTGCACTGACCATAAAGCCTATACCTATCATAAAGGAAATGCTCTCAATCCTTAGACCTATCTGGTATCCCGCAAGGACCTTTTCCGAAAGGCTGGCTATAAGGCCTACGAAGGCGTTAAAGGAGAAAGTGGAAAAGCTCCTCTCCAAAAAACTGGGAAAGCCTATTTTTAACAGTTGCCTTAAATCTCCCCCTTTTAGGTGAAAGCTCAACTTAAAGGGCTTTTCCTTAACCAGTATTAAGTAAGAGTAAAGGATTAAGGCTAAAAGCTCCGATACGACTACCCCGTAACCTGCCCCCTCAACACCCATCCTGGGAATAAGTAGGTATGCACTCGTTATGTGGGTTAAGTTCATCATAAGGCCAACGAAGAAGGTGGTTTTAGTATCCCCCGCCCCGTTGAAGGTCCCGTAAATGGTATTTACCACAAAGCCCACCAGTATAAAGTGAAATATGGGTTTGGTGTAGGAGAGGGCGTAGTTTATTACTTCCTCCCTCGTTGAAAAAATTTCCATTAAAGTTTTTAAAATCCCTTGGCCGAAGAAGGTCAAGGGTAAGGCTATTAGGGTTGAAACCAGAAGTCCCCAGAGGAAGGGAGAGGAGGGGTCTTTACCCGCTCCAATCCTTTGGGCCACCAGCACGTTGGTCCCAGTATAAGAAAGGGACATTAAAGAGTATATAAACCACAGAAGGTTTGAGGCAAAGCCAACCCCCGCTATGGCGGATGGAGATATGTGGGAGACCAAGATTAGGGAGACGGAGTTTTCCAGGGTGTATAAAAGATTCACCCCTATTACCGGTAAAGATATTTTAACTACCTTTAAGAAAACGGAAAGGTTACTTTCACCCTCAAGGACTAACGCTGGGGCCCTCTCCATTTAAGCTTTGGGGTAGGAGCCTAAAACCTTAACCATCATAACCCTATCCTTTAACTCCTCCAAAGCCTCCTTTACCCTTTTCTCTTTAACGTGGCCCTCTAAGTCCAAAAAGAAGACGTAGTCAAAGGCCCTCTTTCTTGAAGGTCTTGACTCTATCTTGGTTAAGTTTATACTCCTCTTGTAAAAGACTTCCAGAGCCTTGTACAGTGCTCCTGGCCTATCTTTTAGGGCAAAGACCAAACTACTCTTGTCCCTTCCCGTCGGCTTTGGGATGTCCTTACCCAAAATTAAAAACCTCGTGTAGTTGGAGGGGCTGTCCTGGATGTTTTTTGCCAAGATGTTTAGGTTGTAGGTAAGGCTTGCTACCTCTGAGGCCACCGCCCCCGCCCTTTCCTCCTCTAAAACTATCTCGCAGGCCTTTGCGGTGCTTTCAACTTCAATTACCTTGGCCCAAGGTAAGTTCCTCTCCAACCAACCCTTGCACTGACCCAAGGCAACCCTGTGGGAGAAAACCTTTTCTATGCTCTTTAAGTCCTCCTCCGTGGAAAGCAAGTGCAGGTCTATCCTCAGAATAATCTCACCCACAATCTTTAAGTCGCTCTCTAAGAAGGTGTCAAGGGTATAATAGACTACCCCTTCTATGGTGTTTTCAACGGGAACCACCCCGTAGTCCGCATTCCCCACCTCCACCTCCCTGAAAACCTCCTTTATGGTCCTTACGGGGATAAACTTTGCGGAAACTCCAAAGTGATTCAGGGAGGCCTGATGGGTGAAGGTTGCCTTTGGACCTAAGTATGCAACCCTAAGGGGTTTTTCCACAGAAAGGCATGCGGATATAACCTCCCTAAAAATCCTCCTCAAACTCTCCTTGGGAAACTCAGAAGATAAAGATGAAACCCTGTTTAGTATGTATATTTCCCTTTCGGGAACATGAACCTTTAAGTTAAGCTCCTTTTTTATCCTACCTATTTCCTTTGCAAGTCTTAGCCTCTCTTCTAAGAGCTTTACTATCCTTTCGTCTATTTCGTCTATCCTCTTCCTTAGCTCCTCAATTTCCTTCACAGGAGGCCCTTCTGTATGAGTATATCCTCGTATATTTTCTTATACATAAGCTCCCACTCCCTACTCCCTTCAACCAACCTCCTTGAATACTTCCTTATCCTCTTTCTAACTTCCCTGTCTATTTCCTCCTCCTCTTCAATAGCATCCTTTATAATCTTCCTTATCTTCCTCCTGAGGAGGTCGTAATCTTCATAGATTTCAACGTCCTCGTCCCTTTCTATTAAGCTAACTATTTCGTTAGTAATCTGGTTTATCAGGTCGGACTTGGTCAAACCTACTCCCATCCTTTCTGCAATTATCTCCTTTACCTTCCTAAGGGCCTTGTTTTGCTCAACGCTACCACTGTCTATTATTTTCCTTGCCTCCTCGTTGGTCCTTAATATTTTTAAAGCTTCCTCATGGACCTTCCTTTCCAGTTCAATAACCCTTTTGAATATTTCTATAAGTTTTTTCCTAAAAACTTCCTTGTCAAAGGGTTCTAAGGCTAAGTAATCCCCTTCATCCACCTTCATTTCTAAAATCCTATCCACCACCCTCTCTATGAGCTTCTTTGGTAACCTCATAAAAATATAATTATAGTCAGCCAGAGGTTTTGAGTTATTTTATAATTTTTAAGGGGTCGTGAAGGACTACTACAAGATTTTAGGAGTTTCAAGGGAGGCAAGCCTTGAAGATATAAAGAGGGCTTACAGGAGACTGGCCAAGGAGTTTCATCCCGATGTAAATCCAGGGGCCAAGGAAAAGTTTAAGGAAATAAACGAGGCATACTTTGTTCTTTCTAACGAAGAAAGGAGAAAGGAATACGATAAAACTTTCTTTGGTAAGGATGAAAGGCCCAACTTCCAAGAATACATTAGGGGTTTTGTGGAAGCTCTCTTTAAGGGAGAAGAAAGGTTTAGGAGGAAGGACCTTAGGTTAAAACTCTACCTTACCTTGGAGGAGGCAGGCTTTGGCTGTGAAAAACAAATAGAATACCAGAAGTGGGTAAGTTGTCCCGAATGTGGAGGTGTAGGTTATAAGGAGGATGCCCAGAAGGTGGTTTGTCCAGCCTGTAATGGGAAGGGTAAGAGGAAGAGTGGAATATTTGACTTTTTAAGGCCATGTTCTGCTTGTAGAGGTAAAGGCTTTATAGTTAAAAACCCTTGCACCCTCTGTGGGGGTAGGGGTAGGGTAAGTAAAAGGGTGAGGATTAAGATTACGATTCCACCCTTTACGGACGAGGGGGACCTCTTTAAGGTCGTTGGGATGGGGCACGAGGAGAGGGGTAAAAGTGGAGACCTTTATTTAAAGGTATTTTTAAAGGAGCATCCTAACTTTAAGAAGGTGGGTAAGGACCTATATACGACCGTAAGGGTTCCTTTCCCAAAGGCTGTTTTAGGGGGTAAAATTAAGGTAAAGACCTTAGAGGGTGAAGTGGAGGTGGAAATTCCAAAGGGAATGGAGTGTGGCTATACCGAGACTCTGGTGGGTTATGGCTACCCTACACCTAAGGGAGATTCAAAGCTAATAATTACCTTCCAAATAGATGTCCCAAAGGAGCTAACCAAAACCCAAAGAAAACTCATAGAAAAGCTACAAGAGGAGTTGGAAAGGCCTTCCAAGGGTATAATCTTTTGGAGGTTTTAAGATGAAAAGGGGTTTTACCATGATAGAGCTTTTGGTGGTTATAACCATAATCTTGGTTTTGGCTGGAATGGCCATAGTCAATTACCAAAAGTATAAGAGGGTAGCCATTTTGGAAAACGCAAGGGACCAGATTTACTCTTGTATGTTGGAAATGTTAAGGCAGAATGCCTTAAACTCTTCAAAGAGGGACTACCTCTGTAAAATTATAGACTCTCCCGACACCTGCCCTATGCGCATAGACCTAAACGGAGGAATAATTATATCCTGCAACTTCACTTTAAGGGGTGAGAGGATAAGCTGTAAGAGGAAAGGGGGAGCTATAACCTGCGCTTTCCTCTAAAATTTTTGGTAAAATAAGTGAAAATGGCTATACTGGTTAATAAAGATACGAGGGTTTTGGTGCAGGGTATAACGGGAAGGGAGGGCTCCTTTCACACAAAGCAGTGTTTAGAATACGGGACTAAGATAGTTTCAGGGGTTACTCCTGGAAAGGGTGGTATGGAAGTAGAGGGAGTTCCAGTCTTTAATACGGTAGAAGAGGCGGTAAGGGAAACTAACCCAAACACCTCCTTAATCTTCGTTCCCGCTCCCTTTGCACCGGATGCCATAGTAGAAGCCTTAGACAGCGGGATAGAGCTAATAGTTTGTATAACCGAAGGGATTCCCGTAAAGGACATGGTTAAGGTAAAAAACTATATGAAGAAGAACTACCCGAATGCAAAGCTAATTGGTCCAAACTGTCCGGGGGTTATAACACCTGGTGAGGCAAAGGTTGGGATAATGCCCGCAAGGGTCTTTAAAAGGGGCAACGTGGGGATAGTTTCAAGGTCTGGGACTATAACCTATGAGGCAACCTACCAAATTACCAAGGAAGGTTTAGGCCAGAGCACCGCGGTAGGGATAGGGGGAGACCCTGTCCATGGCCTTACCTTTAAGGATGTAGTTAAGATGTTTAACGAGGATGAGGAAACGGAAGCCATACTCATAATAGGTGAAATTGGGGGAACGGAAGAGGAGGAGGTAGCTGAGTTTATAAAGGAGGAGGTAAGAAAGCCTGTTTTTGCATACATAGCGGGAATTACAGCACCCCCCGGTAGAAGGATGGGCCATGCGGGAGCCATAATTACGGGAGGTAAGGGAACGGCCCAAAGTAAGATAAAGGCCCTAAGGGAGGCGGGAGTAGAGGTAATAGAAAATCCCTCAGAAATAGGAAAAACCGTTAAGGAGAAGCTCAAACTATGGAAGGCATAGTGGGAATAATTTCACCGCTGGTAGGGTTTTTAATAACGGGCCTGCTGGGTAGGAGGCTTGGGGACCTAACGAGTGCAATAATAGCGGTTCTAAGCTCCTCCCTCTCCTTTACCTTTTCCTTACTTTTAATACCCCAAGTTTTAGAGGGAGCAAAGAAGGTAAAGCTTTACACCTTTTTGGAGTTGGGAGGATACCAACTAAAAGTGGGACTCTACTTAGACCCCCTCTCTGTAATAACGAGCACGATAGTTTGCTTTGTGGCAACCTTAATATTCATCTACTCCATAGGCTATATGCAAAATCTTTTTGGAAAATGGACCTTCAAGTTCTACTCATATCTGTGCCTCTTCCTCTTTTCTATGCTTTTAATAGTTTTGTCTGATAACCTCTTGGGAATATTCTTTGGATGGGAAGGAGTAGGATTGGCCTCTTATTTACTTATTGGATACTTTCACGAGCAAAAGAAAGCAACAAACGCATCCCTGGAAGCCTTCGTTATGAACAGAATAGGAGACTGGCTCTTTATCTTTGGAATAATCTATTCCTTTTACCTTTTTAAAAGCTTAGAAATACCTCAGATATTCACAAAGGTTGATGAGGTATCCTTAGAGAGCCTAACCTTGGCAAGCCTACTACTCTTTGGGGGAGCGGTAGGAAAGTCGGGACAGTTTCCCCTACACACATGGCTACCAAATGCCATGGCAGGGCCAACACCAGTAAGTGCCCTACTTCATGCAGCAACCATGGTAGCAGCGGGTGTTTATATGGTAGCAAGGCTTTATCCCATATTCCAAGCAAGTGAAGAGACCTTGGGGGTAGTGGCTCTGATAGGAGGAATAACCATGCTCTTTGCAGGGCTATGGGCAACCTCCCACACGGACATAAAGAAGATAATAGCCTTTTCAACTATGAGCCAACTGGGATACATGTTTTTAAGTTTGGGCTTTAAGGACAAAGTGGGGGCTGTGTTTCACCTATCAAGCCACGCCTTCTTTAAAGCCCTTTTATTTTTGGGAGCTGGGAATGTATTAACTGCCTTTCACCACAAAGTCCATCACATATACGAGGTGGGGGGATTGAAAAAGAAAATGCCCATAACTTACTTAGGGTTTTTGGTAGGAGCCTTAGCCCTAAGTGGAATATTTCCCTTTTCGGGCTTTTTTTCAAAGGACAGGATAATAAGCAGTGTAGAAGAAGAGAGTTTAGTTTGGGGGATTTTGGCCCTTTTTGGGACATTTATTACCGCCTACTACATATTCAGGGAAGCGATAGTAATGTTTGAGGGGGAGAGGGAGTATAAGGAAGAGGTAAAGGAAGTGGGGAAGGTTATGCTTATACCCGTTTTAATTTTGGCCTTTATGAGCTTAGTCTTTGGATTCTTTGAAGGATGGTATTCAAGGGTTTTAGGGGATGAGAGGGGGATAAACGTAAAGGGGGCATTAGTTAGCATGTCCTTGGCCCTTATGGGAATAGGTTTAGCTTGGTATCTGATTAGGGTAAGGAAAAAGGATGTTTCCTTTAAGTTCTTGTATGAACAGTTTTACACCGAAAGGCTTTATCACAACTTCCTCGCAAAGGGATACCTCCTTACCTCCCTTAAACTCTCCAAAGCCCTTGAAAAGCTCGTTATTGACGGCTTGGTGAATCT
>WFPT01000036.1 GCA_015487365.1 Aquificaceae bacterium | reverse complement strand
TCCTCACCTTCGTCCCCTTTAAGTAGGAAGAGCCTTCCAGTTCAAAGCCGTCCTCATACTCTTCCACCTTAACGCCCATGGCCCTCAAATTCTCACATATTGCCCTTATCCTATCACTCTCTTTAAACCTCAACTCCTTGGCCCCCCTTACGGAGGACCTACCCCTTGCCAAGGCCATTAAAATTGCCAGAACGGGGACTTCGTCTATAAGGTATGGGACCTCCTCGGGCAATACCTCCACCCCCCTTAAACTAACCGGCCCCTTTACTATTAAGTCCGCAACCTCCTCCCTCCCCCAAACCCTCTTGTTTAAGAAGGTTATCCTTCCTCCCATCTCCTCAACCTTTTTTAAAAAACCAATCCTCGTTGGATTTATTAGGACATCCTCTAAGATGAGCTCCCCACCTATTAGAAAGGTTAGGGCTATGAAAAAGGATGCGGAAGAGGGGTCCGCTGGAATTTTTAATTCCCTACCTTCAAGGCTCTGACCACCTTTTAACTCTATCCTGTTCTTCTTTACCTTCACCTTACCCCCAAAGTATTCTATCAGCCTTTCGGTGTGGTCCCTTGACTTAAACCTCTCTTCAATTATCACCTTCCCCTCGCACCTTAAACCCGCCAGGAGCAAGGAAGACTTCACCTGGGCGGAGGACTTTTCGTTGAAAAAGTTTATCCCCTTTAACTTCCCCCCCACCACCGCAAGGGGTAGTAGGCTTGAAGACTTCCTCCCCCATATCTTTGCACCCATTTGGGTTAAGGGCTTTACCACCCTGTCCATGGGCCTCCTCCTAAGGCTCTCATCCCCCGTAAGGACGGAAAAGAAGTTCTGGGTAGCCAATACCCCCAACAGGAGCCTTGCGGTAGTTCCCGAGTTCTTAGCGTCTATAACGTCTGGTGGCTCTGAAAACTCATAGTTCCTCCCCTCAATTATTAAAACCCCTTTAAACTCTTTAACCTTAACCCCTAAGAGCTTAAAGGCCCTTAAAGTTGCAAGGGTATCCTCACAGTATAGGAAGTTCTTAATCTTTGTGGTCCCCTTGGCTATGGAGCCAAAGATTACCGCCCTGTGGGAAAGGGACTTATCGGAGGGGACCCTCAGGTGGCCGTATACCCTCTTTGCCTTCTTTAAGGTTATCACCTCAGTTTTTATTTTAAAACAGCTTAAATTTATATTTTTATGGTGAGGTTTATGTTAAAGGCGAAGATACACAGGGTGAGGGTAACTTCAAAGGATTTAAACTACGAGGGCTCCCTTTCTTTGGACGAAGAGCTCATGGAGCTTTCAGGGCTTTTACCCTTTGAGAGGGTAGAAGTTTATAACATAACCAACGGTAATAGGTTCTCCACCTACGTAATACCCAGCAAAGTTAAGGGTGAAGTTTGTCTAAACGGGGCCTCCGCAAGGCTTGGGGAGGTGGGGGACCTTTTAATAATTACCTCCTACGCCCTCTATACGGAGGAAGAGCTTAAAAATTACGAGCCCAGGATAATTTTGGTGGATGAAAAGAACAGGCCAAAGCTTAAAGTAGCCCAAACCTAAAAGGGGATTATATTTTTGTTTATGAAGTTAATAGTTAATGGGAAGGTGATAGGGGAGGTTAAGAAGGGTTTAAAGCTTGGGGATATACACGATGAAATTGAAAAGGCTGGAGTTGAATTTGGTTGCACCGACGGGCAGTGTGGGGTTTGCGTATGCACCGTAGTAAGGGGTTTAGAGTGCGTGGAGGAGCCCTCGGAGGTTGAGGAGGATACCCTTTGGAGGATAGGTGAGTACGATGAAAACAGGAGGCTAACCTGTCAGATGGTAATAAAGGAGGAAAGCTGTCCAGTCCTGGAAATAAAAACGGAAGATTAAGACCTTTTGAGGATGTAATAAAGGGAGGGGACTATGAGTAGGACTACAAAGATGGTGGAAACTATTCCTCCTACCATAGGGACCGCAATTCTACTCATCACCTCGCCTCCAAAACCGCTGGGATTTGCTGCGGGCAAGAGTCCAAGGAGGATGGCAAAGAAGGTCATAAGCTTTGGCCTAACCCTCTTTACCGCACCCTCATAAACCCCGTAGCCCCTTATGTAGATTATCATAACCACCACCATCTCCGCGGATATGCCCAGGAGGGCCAAAAATCCCGCAATACTTGCAACGGAGAGGTTGTAGTTTAAAAGCTTCATCAGGAGGGCTCCCCCAAACAGAGAGGAAGGCAGGACCAAGAGGGCTATTAAGGTGTCCAGGAGGCTTCCAAAGGAAAGGTAAATTAGGATTATTATTAAGGTTAAAACCAGGGGGATTACCACCTTTAAATCCTTTAAGGTTTGCCTCCAATACTCAAACTGCCCGGACCACTCGTAGTAGTAGGAGGGTGGAAGCTTTAACCTTTCCCTTAAAACTTTATCGCACCTTTCCACCAGCTCTATCGGGCTAACCCCGGGCTTTGGGGTTATGAAGACGTAGCCAACCAGGAGGCCGTTTTCCGACTTTATGACGGAAGGTGAAAGGCTTTTTTTAACCTCAACCAAATCACCCAAGCGCACGAGCTTACCCTTTATAGGTAGCAGTAAGTCCTTTAAATCATCCTTATAATAGGGGGGCAAACCCAGACTAACCTTGTAACGCTCCCTCCCATAGATTAAAGTGGTTATGGGCTTGTTGGCAAGGAGGTAAGAGATGTAGTCGCTTAGCTCTGACAACTTTAAGGAGTAAATCTTTAACTTATCCCTCCTTGGAATGAGTTCTAAGTAATAGCCGTAGGCGGACCTCTCCCCAAAGACCGACATCACCCCCTTTACCCCCCTCAGTATTTTTTCAATCCTTTGGGCTATCTCGTTTATGGTCTTATAATCCTCCCCGTATATTTTTATACCTAAGGGGGTTTGAATGCCCGTAGTTAGCATGTCTATCCTCCCCCTTATGGGCATGGTCCACATGTTGGAAAGGCCGGGCAGGGAGACCCTTTTGTCCATCTCCCTTATGAGCTCCGAGAAGGTTATGGTCCTTTCCTCGGGGAAGACCTTCCTGAGGAGGGCCTTTAAGGGCTCTGGGATTTTCCAGTCAGAGTAAAACCTCTTTACCTTTACCTTCCTCCAATACTCCTTGGGCTTTAAGGTTATAAAGGTTTCTATCATGGACATGGGGGCTGGGTCCGTGGCACTATCACTCCTCCCCGCCTTCCCAAAGACTACCTCCACCTCCGGAAAGCTCTTAAATATTCTATCCTGATAGTTTATAATCCTCTGCATCTCGTAGCGGGAAACCCCCGGTAGGGTGGTGGGCATGTATAAGATTGAGTATTCGTTCAGGGGAGGCATAAACTCCCTTCCCAAACTTTTTAAAATTATTAAAGAAGAAATT
>WFPT01000035.1 GCA_015487365.1 Aquificaceae bacterium | reverse complement strand
GCCTACACTCCAAAAAAAGTTGGAAGGACGGTAAAGAGGAGGAGGAGCGTTGCAACCATTGAAAGTGGTAAGTGGGTGGGGCCAGTTCCAGCACCTTTTAGCGGGGAAATAGTTGAAGTAAATGAAAAGTTGAAGGCAAACCCTTCCCTTGCAAACGATGACCCTTACGGGGAGGGTTGGATAGTTAAGTTAAAGCCAACGGACCCCTCAGAGATTCAGAATCTTGTGGATGCCCAGAAGGCGGTAGAACTCCTAAAACCCGTGGTGGAGGAAAAGGGTATATCCTGCTAAGTTAAGGCTTCCTCCCGAGCCTCTCGTAAATTTCCCTCAGAGGTATCTTCCAATAGAGGGGCCTTCCGTGGGGACAGGTGTGGGGGTTTTCCAGGTTGGTCCAGGCCTTCAAGAGCTCCTGGGCGGTTCTTTTGGAAACTTTATCCCCCGCCCTTACGGAGCTTAAACAGCTTTCCCTTTCGTCCATCCCCCTCTCGTAGTTTATCCTCTCAGACAGAAGGTGTTGGTCAAAAAAGTAAAGGTATCCTCCGTATTTGGCCATTATAAAGGTATTTTCCAAAATTCCAACGAGCTCGGGGTAAGTTTGGTAGCTAAATTCTTTTTCCCTCAAAGCTACCGTTAAGGTTTCCCCCTCCCTCTTTCCCCTTAGTAACTCCGTTATAAGTCTTTCCCTGTAAAGTTTTACCTCCCTCTTTTTGGGATGGACGTTTAGGTCCATAAGGTAGGGGGGGACTTCTAAGAAGGCTATTACTAAGGTTTTATATCCAAAGCTCCTCCTAAGGAGCTCGGACAGATTTTTTAAAAAAACGGGCCTTTTGTTTATAAAAAGGTATATCTTACCCCTCCTTTTGTTCCTGCTTAGATATATCCTTACCTTTACCTGCTCCTTCTCCTTTTCAACCTTTTCAAACTTATCCTTAAAGACCTCCTCCAACCTCTCCTCTTCACCCTTTGCGTAGGCCTTAAAGCTTTCTTTACCCTCTAAGTAAAGCTCAAAGGAAACCTCCGGGTTGGACAGAGAGTAAGTTTTTACGAGCTCTAAGATTTTCCTGTTTTCTACGTCCTGTCTCTTTAAAAACTTCCTCCTCACGGGTAGGTTGTAAAAGAGGTCCTTAACTTCTACTATCGTCCCTACGTGCATTCCCACCCTCCTTGGCTCACCAACCTTCCCACCTTCAACCATTAACTCCCTTCCAAGCTCCTCGTTAAAGTGCCTGCTCTTTATCCTAACCCTGCTAACCTGGGCTATGGAATGGAGCCCCTCTCCCCTAAAACCGTAGCTCAAAGTACTTAAAAGGTCCTCCTCCCTCCTTATCTTGCTGGTGGTAAATTCTTCAAAGACCAAGGGTAGGTCCTCTGGCTCTATTCCCTTCCCCCAGTCCTCAACCCTTATTAGCTCCTTACCCCCCTTAAAGACTTCTACGACCACCTTTTTAGTTTGAGCGTCCAGGGAGTTTTCCACCAGCTCCTTTACCACGTCCGCGGGCCTCTCTATGACCTCACCCGCGGTAATCCTCTTCCTTAATTCCTCGGGTAACCTTATTACTTCACCCATCCAGATACCTCTTGACCCTTTCCTTTAAGCTTATGGGTATTCCAAGTTTCCTCAGGGTCTCCTCGTCCGAGTTTATGAACTCGTAAAGGTTTTCAAAGTTCCTATAAACCATATCCCTGTAACTCTTTGGAAGGCCCAACTCCTTCAATACGTCCCCTATGAGCTCTTTTTTTCTCAAAAGTCTGTTGTAGGTGTTTGCAAAGCGGTGGGCTTCATCCCTTATCTGGGTAAAGACCCTGTAAAGGGTTGGGTATTCCTTTAAGGGTAAGGCGCTGCCTTCCTCGGTGTATAAAATTTCCTCACCCTTTGCCAAGGAAAAGACCTTCAACTTTAAGTTAAACTTTCTCTTAACCTCCAAACCCACTTTCAGCTGTCCCTTCCCCCCGTCTATGAGCCACAGGGAGGGCTCCTCCTCCTTTCCTTCTAAAATCCTCTTAGCCCTCCTGCTCAAAACTTCAAAGAGGCAGGAGTAGTCGTCTATACCGCTAACCGTCCTTATCCTATACCTCCTATACCTACCCTTAACCATCCTCCCCCTCTCCCAGACAACGCACGAGCCTACGCTGTTTTCACCGAAGAAGTGGGATATGTCAAAACCTTCAATTATTTTAGGAGCCTTAAAGTTAAAAACCCTTTCAAAGCTCTTACAAAATTCCTCGTAGGAGTTTAAACTTAAATTCTCCTCTATGAAACCCTTTAAGACCTTGGGGATGCCCTTAAATTCCAACTCCCTTTTAGCCCTATTCCTTAAAAACTCCCTAACGGTCTCTTCTACCTTAAAGTTGGTAAAGATTTTCTTGGGAAGGTAGCTAAGATTGTAGTAATACTCCACTAAGAAGGCGTTGGGCTCCTTCACCTTAAAGATTTCCTTATCCACAACCCTGTGGTTTCTGATTATTACCAGGAGGAGGTTATCCCCTTCAAGGTAAAAGAGGTCCCCCTCCTCCTCCTCTAAGTTGGAAACCCCCTGTCCCTTGGCCCTCTCTTCCAAAACCTTTATCTGCTCCCTTATTTCTATACACCTTTCAAACATCAGCTTCTTGGAATATTCTTCTATCTTCTGGTAGAGCTCGGGTAGGACACCTGAAACGTCACCACTTAAAAAGGATAGGGCTCCCTTTACCTGCAATTGGTATTCTTCCCTTGAAACCAAGTTTGCACAGGGGGCACTGCAAAGCCCTAAGTGATAGTCTATGCAGGGTTTAGAATCCTTTGGCATAACCTCACAGGTCCTTATTTTAAAGACCTTATGTATTAGGGCCTTTAACCTCTTTGCCCTCTTTAAACTCAAAAAGGGACCAAATATCTTACCTTTTTCCCTCTCCCTCACTATCCTAAGTTGGGGAAACTCCTCCTCGGTTAAGAGTAAGTAGGCGTAATCCCCACTGAACTTATGAATTACGTTGAACTTGGGCTTGTAAATCCTTATAAGGTCCATCTCCAATATTAGGCTCTCGTATTCGTTTTTGGTAAGGATTACCTCCACATCCTTGGTCCTTTCCATCAAAAGCTTTTCCTTTGCATCCTTCTTTGAAGAGCTAATGTGCTGTTTTATCCTCTTTTTTATGTTCTTGGCCTTGCCTACGTAAAGGACCTCCCCCCTTTCACCCTTTAATATGTAAACCCCAGTTTTTTCCGGAAGGGCCTCTAAGTCCATTTTTGTGCTATAATATTAATTTAGAACGCGGGGTGGAGCAGTCTGGTAGCTCGCCGGGCTCATAACCCGGAGGTCGCGGGTTCAAATCCCGCCCCCGCAACCACTTTGTAATGCCAAAGCTAAAACTCCTCATCTTGGTAAATCAGGGGGAGGGGATAATAGAAAGGTTAAAGAGGACCTTAAAGACCGCCATAAAATTAATAGGTATGGACGTAATCTTTATGGTAATACCTCCAAACCTAAAAAACTTCTTTGACCTGTTTCCGGAGGTTTGCTTTATAAACGGGGAAGGTAAGGACTTGGTCTTTTCCCTTTACAAGGGTTTAAGGAAGCTTAGGGGCTCAGACGTTTTAATCTTAGACGCTTCAAAGGAGCTCAAAAGGGAGGAGGTAGTTTTGGCCTTAAAGGAGAGGGAAAACGTTTTATTCCTCAACGGGGGAAGGTGGAGTGGCCTTGCAAAGGTCCTTTTAAGGGATGTAGATTACCTAATCAGGGCTTCCGAAGAATGCTTTGGAAAGGACCTTAGACAGGTCTTTAAAAAGGCCAAGGAGCTTTACGGAATACCCTTTAAGGAAATAGATGATAAGGCCTTACTACTTTAAGGGAGATTACTTAGAAGTTTTGGACCAGAGGAAGCTCCCCTTCAAGGAGGAGTACTTAAAGGTTAAGGACGAAGAGGAGGGGGCAAGGTGCATAAAGGAGATGGTCATAAGGGGGGCTCCCGCCATAGGCTGTTTTGCAAGCTTCTGCTTTTACTTGGGTGTTTTGAGGGGAAGGGAGCCGGAGAGAGTTTATAGGACCCTAATAAACACAAGGCCCACCGCTATAAACTTAAAGAACTCCTTGGACAGGATGATGAGGGCCTACAAGGAAGGTAGGGAGCTTTTAAGGGAGGCCCAGAGGATAGAAGAGGAGGAGATTCAAAGGAGTGAAAGGATGGCGGAGGTTGGAGCAAAACTTTTACCCGATAGGGTAAGGGTCCTAACGCACTGCAACACGGGCTCCCTTGCAACCTTGGGACTTGGAACAGCCTTAGGGGTAATTAAAAAGGCAAAGGAGATGGGTAAAGAGGTTTTCGTCTTTGTAGATGAAACGAGACCCTACTTGCAGGGCTCAAGGCTAACCGCTTGGGAGCTGGAAAGGGAGGGGATAGAGCACAGGATAATAGTGGATAGCCTTGCTGGCTATCTTATGGCAAAGGGGGAGGTGGATGTGGTTATAGTGGGTGCGGACAGGATTACTCCCGATTACAGGGTAGCCAACAAGGTGGGAACATACTCCCTTTCGGTTTTGGCCAAGTTTCACAAAATTCCCTTTTACGTGGTGGCTCCAAGGAGCACCTTCACACGGGAAAGGGAAATACCCTTGGAAGAAAGACAGGAAGGGGAAGTTAAAAGTTGCTTTGGTAAGGAGGTTGCCCCTAAAAGTTCAAGGGCATACAACCTCTCCTTTGACATAACCCCACCCTCTAACATAACCGCCATAATCACAGAAGATGGAATAATAAAAACGGGTTGAAGTTTTTATACTTAAAGAGCAAAGGTGAGCTAATAAAAGCCTTAGGGGAGTTGAGGGGAGATTATCTATTCCTTTACAGGGATAAACTCTTGGGGCTTTCCGACGGCAAATTTTCTCTTCTGATAGAGCCCCTTGTTTGGCAAAGGTTTAGGGAAATAATAGAAGGATTTTTAAGGGAGAGGGGAATAGTGGGCTACGATTTAAAGGAATTTTTAAAGGGTTTAAATTTTAGGCCCTACGCCTGCTTTGACCTCCTCCTGGCCTCCCACTTTTTGGGTGAGGAGGAAAAGTCCTTGGAAGCTTTAAGTCAAAAGTATTGCAACCTTAAAATACCCAAGGTTTTAGCCTTCTCCAACCTCCTCAACGAAAAAATCTTAGAAACGCACTCCATCGCCTTAAAGGCCATATCCTGCCTCTTTGAAAAACTTTTAAAGGCCATAAACGGGACGAGCGATAAAAAGGTTTGGGATTTCCCCCCCTTGGACAAAAGTAGGGTATATAAAATCTTTAAGCTGGAAAACCCCTCCGCCTTGGTGGATATGGCGAGTCTGTTGGAGGTGGTGGAAGTGGAAAAAAACGGCATACCCGTGGATGCTAAACTTTTGAAAGAGGACAGCACCTTTAAAGAATTTATAAAGGGTGGGAGGATTTACACCCACTTTGAACTGACCACAAAAACGGGCAGGATATACTCAAAGAATCCAAACGTCCAAAACGTTCCAAAGGCCTTGAGGAGATTTTTTAAACCAAAGGAGGGAAACCTCTTTGTAATATGCGACTACTCCCAGGTGGAGCTCAGAATCTTTGCGGAAATTTATAAAGAGGAGGAGATGATAAAGGCCTTTAAGGAAGGTAAGGACCTACACAGCTACACCTCGGAGCTCCTAAAAGTGGATAGAAACTTGGCAAAAACCCTAAACTTTGCCCTAATATATGGGGCTTCCAGGGAAAGGTTAAGGGAGCTCTTGGGAGGTAAGGAAGAGCCCTTAAAGGTTCTATACTCCCTTTTTCCAAACCTCTTTAAGAGGCAAAAGATTTTAGGGGAGAGGATAAGGAGGGAAGGCTTTTTAAGGGCCTATTCCCTTTTGGGTAGGCCACTCCTATGTAAAACCCTAAACGATGCCATAAATTATCCCATCCAATCCTCTGGGGCGGAGCTTTTAAAACTGGCCCTCTTACTCTTTTCAAGGGAGGTAAGGAGGCAAAAACTCAGGGCAAAGGTAGTAAATTTAATTCACGACGAGCTGATGGTAGAATGTCCAAGGGAGGAAGCGGAAGAAACCAAAAGGCTCTTGAAGAAGGCCATGGAGGAGGCTGGAAAAATTATGTTTAAGAAAGTTCCAATAGTTTCAGACTGTAAGGTTTGTCCCCGTTGGTGTTGAAGGGCCTACCCCTTAACGAGCCCTAATAAAGTTATAAGAATTTCTTAATATTATGATTAAGCTTAGGTGATAAAATAGGAAGTATGGAAGAAAGGGTTTCCAGGAGGAAGTTTGTAGAAAAGCTCTTGATAGGTCTTTCCGCTGTTGGTTTAGGTGGGGCCTTCTATCCCTTAATAAGAAGCCTCTCACCTCTGGGTAAGTCTCTGGCCACCGCAAGGGTTGAGGTGGATATTTCAAATATGAACGACTTTGACGTAAAGGTTGTCTCTTGGAAGGGTAAGACTACCTTTGTGGTAAAGCTTCCTCAAAACTACCACTGGAAGGGTCCTTCAAGGGAGGAGGAAAACCTTAAAAAACTTAAAGGCAAAAGGGTCTTTGCCCTGATAGGTATATGCACCCATTTGGGATGCATTCCCCTTTGGAGGAAGGAAGGAGATGAGGACCTAAACCAACCCCACTTCCACTGTCCCTGCCACGGTGGCACTTACACACCTTATGGGGATGTCATAGGTGGCCCCCCTCCAAAACCCCTTGCCATTCCACCCCAAAAGCTCGTAGATGGAAAACTGATAATAGGAGGCTAAAAGATGGAGAAAATTTTAAACTTCTTAGAAAGTAGGACTAAGGTAATTACCTTCTGGAAGGAGTATATGATAGGCTACAAGGTCCCAAGGGAGCTAACCTTTCCTTATGTATTTGGAATCCTCTCCCTGATAATGTATTTGGTTCAACTTACCTCCGGAATGGTCCTGGTTATGTATTACAAGCCCACGACCCAGATGGCCTTTGATACGGTCAATTTCCTAATAGAAAAGTATGTTCCCTTCGGCTGGTTTTTTAGAAACTTACACGCAGCGGGAGCAAACTTCTTTATGGCGGTCGTTTATATGCACATACTTACTGGGATTTACTACAACGCCTACAAGAGGCCAAGGGAGATTACTTGGATTTTAGGTTGGCTCCTTTACGTTCTCTTAATCCTTGAAACGGTAAGTGGATACGTCCTACCTTGGGGACAGCTATCCTACTGGGCAACGGTAGTGACTACCGAAATGCCAACAGCCTTTCCAAAGATAGGAGAGTTTATTTCCCTTTGGATGAAGGGAGGTTATGAGCTGGGAGACATAGCCTTGGGTAGGTTTTACTCCTCCCATACGGTAATATACCCAGTGGTTATGGGAGTCATAATAATCCTCCACCTACTCTTGGTAAGGATAAACGGAATTTCCCACCCAGAAGGCATAGAGCCCTATGACAAAGAAAGTGGTTATCCCTTCTTCCCCTACGTCCTCTTAAAGGAGGCTGGGATAGCCATGTTCTTTATGGCCATATTTTTAACTTTTGTATTCTTTTACATGCATCCCTTTAAAAGCCCTGATAACTTTGAGCCCGCAAACCCACTGCGCACTCCACCCCACGTTGCACCCGAGTGGTATTTACTGCTCTACTATGAAGTTTTCAGGTCCGTTCCCAACAAACTCTTAGGAGTTATCCTCTTTGGCCTTATACTCTTTTTACTACTCCTTATGCCCCTCCTTGACTTTTCACCCAAAAGGAGTGCAAGGAAAAGACCCCTATTTTTTGCCCTCTTTGTAGTATTCTTAATTTCCGCAATTTCCTTAACCGTTCTTGGAACCCTAAAACCTACCCCAAAAAACGCATACTTAGGAATGTTCTTTACCTTCCTACTCTTACTCTTTTTCATAAGTTTGCCCATAATATCCCTTATAGAAAGGAGGGAGAAAAATGCTTAGAACCCTATTTTTCATATTCTGTGCCCTCTTTACCTTTGGAGTTTTGTGGATAAAAAATCCCTTCAAGGAGGAGGAGAAGGCCTTTACCATTCCAAAGGAATACGAAAAGATTATAGAGGATGAAAGGTATGCCAAAGAGGGCAAGGAAATCTTTAAGCTCTACTGCACCTCCTGCCACTCCATAAGGTACGATGGAGTCTATCACACCTTTGCGGAGGGAACGGAAAAACTTAAACTCTTAAAACAGATGTCCCCTTATGGAGATGTGGTCCTGAGGGCAAACTATGAGTCCGCCTTTGCAAAGGAGTTAAAGGCCTTAAAGGAGAGCTTTGGTAGGGTTCCCCCCGACCTTTCAACCATATACTTAGCCAGAGGTAAGGAATACCTCTTTAACTTCATCCTAAACCCCCAAAAGGTTTTGCCCGGGACCCAGATGCCACCCCTCTTGGCGGGACAACCCGAAAAGGTAGCAAAGGTGGTTTCCTACCTGCGTAGTGTATCCTTACCCCCTTCAAGGGAAAGGAGAAAGAGGACCATCATGGGAATCCTCTTTATAGGTTACGCTATTATCCTTGGTCTTGTAATGTTTTGGTGGAGGAGGGAGTATTATAAAGAAAAGTGTTGTCTTCCAGAGGAGCGTTAAGATTTGCGGAAGAGGTTGGAAAGGCCACCCTTTTGTTCTTAGAAGGAATTTTCTTTTTATTCAGGAAACCCCCCAAGTTAAAGCACCTTATAGGTGAGCTATCCTACGTTGGGACCGAAACCATACCAGTGGTTGCCATAACCTCCCTTTTCAGCGGTGGGGTTATAGCCCTCCAAACCTACTCAACCTTCCACCGTTTTAACGCGGAAACCTTAATAGGTGCGGTAGTTGCCATATCCTTGGGTAGGGAGCTATCTCCCGTTTTAACCTCCCTGATGGTAGTAGCGAGGGTAGGTTCAGCTATGACCGCCAGCATAGGGACCATGAGGATTACCGAGCAGATAGACGCCCTTGAAGTCTTAGCGGTGAATCCCGTAAGGTATTTGGTCTCCCCAAAACTCTTTGCCACCTTAATAGGAGTTCCCGCCTTAACCCTGATTTCCGACGTTTCGGGAATATTTGGAGGTTACTTTGTGGCGGTTAAGCTCTTTGGAGTAAATTCCTTCCTATTCTGGGATAAGATGAGGGATTTGACGGAATTCCACGATATCTTCGGAGGTCTTATAAAGTCCTTCTTCTTTGGGGGAATAGTTGGGGCGGTCAGTTGCTACTTTGGCTTTTACACCAGCGGTGGAACCAAGGGGGTGGGTAGGGCAACTACCAACTCGGTGGTAACCTCTTCCATGCTAATCCTCATTTCCGATTACTTTTTAAGTGCGGTAATATTTTAGTCTGATGGTTAAGATAATTTTGTTAAGTCTTTTGGAAAGGTTTCTCACTCCCTTACCCTTAGGGGAGCCCCTCTACCTACCCCCCTTACCTCTAATATACCTCATCCTAAAAGAAAGGAGGAGCTTTAAGGAATTCCTTTTAAGCGGTCTATTACTTGACCTTTTCTTAGAAACCCCCGGACTGCTTACCTCCACCTATACCTTAACTTACCTACTTTATGAACTCCTATTAAACTTTTTACCCGATTTAAATCCACTTATTTTATTAATTTTTAGAGATTTTTTTCTTATATTTTTATTAATTTTAAAATTTCATTCCCTAAATTTTAACATTTTTTTCTTTATTTTTCACCTTTTAATAAGCTTTTTAAT